>CALJDG010000049.1 GCA_938023865.1 uncultured archaeon
ATAACTCGCTGTATAATTGCTGTCCACAGATTATGGCGAAGCTGTCAGCCTCTTGCCATGGCAAAGCTTCAAAGTCTAATTCGTTTTGCCTTTCATGCCGCCACCTCTCCCATCCATGCAGTGGCTTCTTCTCCCTTAACAAGACAACGTTTAAGCCTTGAAGCCAATAGTTGTAAGCTGCCTCTTTAAGGCTTTGATTCATTTTTGAGCAGCTTCCTGCCAACGGTTGAGCCGTTTTTAAACCTCCAGTAGAACCAGCCATTCTTTGTCAGTTTGCCCCCATGCCTTGCCAGGTCCTTTAGCATGGCTTTAAAATCCGGGTTGTTGACGTCTTCGCTGCGTTCATATGTTCCGCTTTGTCCCTCAATCTTCTCCCAGCTTATTTTGTTTGGATTCTATGAAAGCTCTGTTTTAACGCTTTTTTTCCCTGTGAGATGCTGCTTAAAAGCTGCAATTCCAGCCTCAATTCCGTTGACAAGCTCGAATAAAGCATCCCAAACTTCAATGTCAAGTATTTCTGCGACCGTTTCCTTGGCGATTTGCCTCACCAATCTTGAGTCTTCTTCATCCATCTTTATTGTCCCCCATTTTCTGCCCAGAAAATCCAGCTTTTGGATGTTTTCTGCCCCTGGATTTTTCCCTGGATAAGCAGCTCGAGGCAGTGTTTTAGGGCGGTGTTCCAGTTTCCTATTTTGCAGGCAACTCTAATGCTTTCAACTCCCATGGGTTTATCCGCCTTTCTCAGGCAGTTTAAGATGCGTTGTTTAGGCTCCATCTCGACTTTAACCCGGGATTAATGTGGCGAAATGTTTAACTTAACCAGTTTCTGAAAGAAACTGGGTTAGAAAGCGTCAGTTACTGACCTTTCGAGGTGTAAAAACTGTCAGTTAGTGAAAATTTTAAGGGAAAACGTTTAGACTTGGACGAATTAATAAAGCATTTACTTTCAACCGGCGGCAAAACTCCAAAGGAACTAAGAGAAGCTGTTATTGGCAAGACAGGAGTATCTGACCGTGTTTATTATCGGCATTTACGAAAGTTGCTTGAAAGGAAGGAGGTGGAAGAAACATACGAAGAGGGTGGTGGAGGACGAAAAATAAAAAAGTATTCCCTGCGAAAAGAAGAAAAGCTTCTCGTTCGGGTAGCACGTGAAAGTATTATTTGTTACCGCCCAGAATTTGCAATTTCCCGCAGGCTGTTGGAGCTTGCATCATGGATTAAACGAAGTCCTGAAGGATGGGTTGAAAGCGAAGATGTCGGGAAGGCAAAACAGCTGCTCACACACCAATTGGTTCCAGAGATAAAGCCTTCATATGAAGACCCGGACAGTTACGCCTTTGTCTGGCCTGATGGGAACAAAGCAAGGCTGAACCCCGACGATTTTATCCACTCGCGGTTTTTTAATTTTAAAAGCGTTCATAACGCAATAGTTGAAACGCTGGAGCCAACATACACCCTTCCCGGAAAAATTTTTGTCGGCGCATACTACTCCCCTTTCACCGCTGAATATGTGGCTTCCTCTGAAGACATGGAGGAGCAAATGCGTTATATAGGAAAGCCGTGTGAGTTTAAGATTGTTGAACATCCCCACTGCATTTCAGTGGCAGTTTGCAAGAGGGCTGATAACTCTATATGCGTTATCCACGTGGAAAGCCGTGATGGCCAGGTTGACAAGGCATGGATTAAAGGGTTAGCCCAACAATTGGGTGCAAAGAAATTCCAAATACAACAGTGGCTAAGTGAAGATGCCAGAAGAAAATTGTTAATAAACCTGCGCGAAACCCTTGAACAGCGCAAACTCCTAATCCCAAAAAGATACATCAAACTAGTTGAGGAACTCTTCGATTACAGCTATAAGAAACCCTCAACAGGCTACGCCACAGCTTTAGCCATCGCAGTCGAGCTAAGCCAAAAAGAATAAGCTATTACTATAAAAGCTTAGCAAATGACAGCTACATCACAAATTATCAATACAACCGTAAAGAACAAATATTACCCCTAGCCTTTTTAAGCCTCCCGTGTTCTATTCGAAAAGGCCACAACAACACATAAAGTTAAAAGCCTTAATTAAATGTCACTGCAAAATTACATTCAACAACGACACCTGAAATTTCCAAGCATCCCCGAGCGCATCTGTCTCGTTTGTGTTGTTGTTGGCTTAGAGTTTTTGAACAACAACGTTTAAGCTGATGCTTTTCTCGCGTAGTGGCAATTGTCTGTCCTCTTCCGCTGGACAGACAGTTCATGAAAGCTTATTTTTCTCTTATGCTCAAACAACATGACCAAAACAAAGGTGAAACCCAAAAGGAGCAAAATGTTCCTTTAACGTTACTAACAGAACAAACATAGAAATTAAAAATATAGAAAATTTTTCAAAAAGCTGAAAACCGTTAATAATGACAGCTGGTCCGAGTAATTCAAATCTTTTGGCCACCAATTATGTATTGGTCTTGTTTGCTATTTTAAACGGATTCGTCTTTTAACAAAGGTCCGATAACTATAGAGTGACATCCATGCCAGGGTTATGGGTAGCGTTATTAGAAGCAAAGTTGGGTTCACTAATAAAAAGTAGATGTTTAGTAAGATACATGCCAAGAGGTTTAGGTAGAAGGTTCTTCTTTGCCAACCATACTTAGATACAGTTTCCACTGCTTGAAGAGCAGCAAATCCCTTTTCGGTCAGGACATAACTTCCTTCATTATTAACTGTGATTAGATCATTCAACTTCTTTAAATGAAAATCTAAGAGGCCGCTACTGTCAATTTTGAGTTCCCTCTTAATATCAGCGAAGCACATAGGCTTCTTGGCTAACACTTTAATAATCTCAATCCGTAAAGGATGCGACACAGCCTCAAAAAGATTATCTGAGCTCATATTCCACCACATAACAAAATAACTCATCAGACTCTTATAATTCTATCAACGTTGACTCATAAGTCAATAATCATTGACAAACCCTAACAG
>CALJDG010000050.1 GCA_938023865.1 uncultured archaeon
GAGAAAGCTATAGACCAGCTCACCGAGCTAGAAATCAGACAGATTATTGGTTCACTATGGGCCTATATCTGGTGGACTAACAAAGACCGAGTTGCGGACAGACTCGTAGAGAGCACCGACATCGCCACTTTTAAGTCCGAGCTTAAGAACCTACTCTATGGTACAGCACCCCTAGCAAGCCGCTACGACCGGTTCTTTGCGAAGGTGAAGGGCATCGGGCCCGCCGGTGTTACCGAGATCCTCGCCTTCATCAATCCTGAGCTGTATGGTATTTGGAATGATAAGAGTAGAAAGGCACTCGAGGCTCTGGGACTAGGAAAACTGTTACCGACTAAGAAGTATAAGATAAGCGGCTCAGAATATGAGAAGGTCACCGAAGCATTGAAATCTCTCTACAAACTAGTCTATCCCAATAAAACTGATCCAAATCTTCTCGACATGGACCTATTCCTGTATTACATAGTTAGTAAACAGGTGAAGGAGGGGGTGGTTGTCGAAGAGGGAGAGGACTATGATTTCGACCATGACGAGATCGTTGAGAAGCTTGTCGAGATAGGTAGTGGGCTGGGGTTTGAGGCTGAAAGTGAGGTCCAGATAGCCAAGGGGGCTCGGGTTGATGTGCTTTGGCGTGCCCGGATAGCTAACCTCGGTGTTGTGAGCTATGTCTTCGAGGTTCAACGGGGCGGGAGCATCGACTCTCTCATACTTAATTTACAGCGAGCTAAGAATAATCCGACAGTTCAAAAGCTAGTCGTAATCGCCAACACTAGGGATTTAAGGAAGATTAGAGAGGAGGTTGAGTCGCTTAGTGAAGAGTTCAGAAAGTCCCTCGCATACATGGAGGCCAGAGACGTGATGAGGGCCTCAGATCTCCTAGCCGAGCTGAACCAAATAATAAGCAAGCTCGAACTAGTGAAAACAGCCTAGCTTATGTCGCCACATTCCCAAGCAGGATAAAGCTCTAAATAATCCACACACAACCCTCAAATACGCTGAATACGGCTCTTAACACATGTAATATATGCCGTCCAACGGGGAAATGTTATGCCCTGCACTGGGGTGGGGCCCGACCTTAGCGTGGATAGAGCGTCATCCTTCTCACTCGCCCAGAGTTTGAGGGTTCGAGTCTCTCCGGGCCCGTATTATGCTCTTCTCTTGGTCTAGGCGGCATCGTCTATTGATGGGGGTTTTAACATGCTAAGACAGAGCCTAAGCTTATCGGCTAAGCTAGAGATTGGCTGGGGAAGGAGTTGGACATGCTGGCGAAGCGTATAGGGGCTTGGCAGAGGCCCTATCGCCCTTCGTTTCGCGGAGGGAGGATAATAATCACTTTAATGACTTTTTGTCAACAGGCTCTAACTCGGAAACAAGGTTCGGAGGAGAAGTTAGTCTCTCAAAAATTCTTCTAGCCAGATCCATTTTATGATATATAACCTCTCTGAAGCCAGTGATGCCCTTAGCATGTCCTGGAACATTTAGACTAAGCGGCATCTTTAGAAACTCTACTGCGAGTTCATAGTTTTGATCAAAGTTCTCGAGGAAGTAGCCTATGACCTTTTCGATATACCAGTCCCTGAATTCTTCCTCCCTATAATGTCTAAACAAATATTTCCGCAGGAACTTTAATCTTCTAATAATCCTGAGATGCCAGTTTTTAGTATTCATAATAAATTTAATTTTGAGCACACCACCTTCTATGTCAAGTTCAATCTTTTTGTTTGCCAAATTTGGTAAGTGCTTTTTCAAGAATCTTACAATCTTTCCTAAACGTTTTCCAACATTTATAACTATTTGCGGCCTAGTTAAATGGACATATTCTATCTTATCACCTCGCTCTACATCTATATTGAATCTAATCTTATCCCTTTCAAGCTTCTCTCTACTTAAAAGCAGCTCAGAAACCCACAACTCATCCTTTATAGCCATGACTTTGTATAGATTTTCTATAACTGCTCTGGTAGCCGCAAATCCTTTTTCCTCCTTGTCTTTATAATAAACCTTGGAAACCAACTCGATGTATTTTTTAGCATAATCTATGCTGTCCCATCTTATCAAATCATAAACCCTTATAGCAAAATGTTTCAGAATATCTTCGTCCAACTTTTTATCACGCATAAAATCTTTTATTATTTTTTCATACATGCAAGCGATTTTCATCCCTCTAGACTTTATCAAACAACGATCTTTCAGGTACTCCATTTTCTCAGACAGTACCTCCTCTAACGATTTTCTTGAAAACCATATGTCTTCATGGTATATTCTTAGGAAATCAGGATTGCTTATTAGCTTATCCAAAAAATTCTTGTCATACACAAGCTTCCTTCCAAACTTGAAGGCTCGCAGGTTTTTTTCTTTCTCAGCTTTGACAGATTCGATTATCGCAGATTCTATATTTTTAGAGTCCAACGGTAGTAGGCCAAGCTGGTAGCAGACACCAAGTATGACTATGTTAGAAAATAATTTGCTTCCTAGGTAGAACTCTGCGAGTTCTGAAATTGGGAGGCCATAGTAATTGTTTGATGTCAATTTATTTTTAATTTTTTCGTCAATATCATGTGGATACTGCTCCTCCCCGACTAGCATAGGTATGGTAGGTAGCTCAGTTTGATTTGAAATAAATTTTGTATTAGCTTTTGCGTACTTCAACCCTCTTGAGCCTTCCAGCTTGTCAAGACCAATTATCAGATCGGCTTTACCGGCTACAATAACAGGAGATAATTGGTTGCTGTTTTTAGAAAATACGATATGACCATACACACCACCATTTCTTATGGCTAAACCCTTTTTATCATGTCCTATCCATCCACCTATGTTATAGCCGCTTTTCGCTCCAGCGCGAGCCAAAATCACAGAGAGTAACCCCCCACCCATACCACCAACAGCCCCAGTGTAAATATAGTAAGTATCGTTAAACTCTACCTTTTTATCAGGTTCTGGAACATCACCCAGTTCCGAGTCATATAATCTTTCCTTTGGCTTCCCTTCACCGTATTTTACTCTGACTCTTTCAAATGAGGGGCAAGCTTCTATTTTCGCACAATATTCGTCCTCCGTGCATACGGACATGTCTATCGCAACTTTTTCGCCATAAGGCGTGTTTACAAGAGTTAATCCGGGGCAGCCTGTATTCGTGGTGCACTCCCTGCAGTTCTCACATACTTCACTGGTTATGTTTATGAATTCCGTCTTAGGTTTTCCTGCTCTCTCAGCTCTCCTTTTCCTTTCCCTCGTTATGCCGCATTCCTTATCGGAAATCAGCACAGCTGTACCTTTTCTATTCATCAGTTTTTTCATCTCGTCAATATAGCCCCTCCTATCGTTTGGATCTATTATTCTTATGTAAACATCTTTTCCTCTAGCCATGGCTTTGATTTTTTCCTCTATCTCTTTTGCATTCTTGATCGGAACTTTCTGATGACCGGTCATAGCCACATAGTGATTATAAAGTATAACGATGATGGCGTCTAGATTTTTGTGTATTGCTTCCTGTATAGATATGTATCCTCCATGGACGAAAGTTCCATCACCCATGAGAAGCACTTTCTTGTTTTCGACCAGCCCCATTGAATATGCAGAGGCGCCCGCGTGACCCATTGCGTTGAAAGCGTGGGCTTCCTTCCAAGGAGTAAAAGCTGACATTGAGTAGCATCCTATGTCTGGTATCGTGAGGAAATCATTTTCAGGAGACTTCCTCAGATATTTAAGAACGCTATTAGTTCCTCTGTGAGGGCAGCCTGCACAATAGCCGGGAATCCTTTTTGGGGGCTGTAGAGAGTATTTGTTAGCGTCGTCGACTAGCTTGATTACTTCTTTTATTCTATTCTTCTCTTCCTGCGACAAATCGTCTAAAGCTACGAGTAGCTCTTCGCCAATTATCTTAATCACGTCAGTGGGGCTCAGACCACCATGCTCGGGGAAGCCCTCCCTGTCGTTAGGGAATCTTTTGCCCCAAACGTTAACATATCCGATTTCTTTGTTTTGGTAAGCATTCTTCAATATGAAAGAGATTTCATACTCTATGAAAGGCTCTTTTTCCTCTACGACATAAATGTTTTCAACTTGTCTGGCAAAATCTTTAACCAAAATTTCATCAAGCGGATAAACTAACCCCAATTTAAGAATAGGGAATCTTCCCCTCATTCCCAGCTCATACAGCGCGTGTTCGAGATAGTTATAAGCCAGACCCGAAGTAACGAATCCGATCTTTCTTCTTTCACCATTAGAATAAAGTATTTTGTTAAGATTCCTTCCTCTTGCATGTCTTATTGCGGCTGGAAACCTCCTCATTACAATATCTTTTTCCAACTCTGCTGTAACAGGCGGGAGGCTGACTTCTTTCTCCAAGTTTATTTTGCTTATATCAATCCTTTCTTTTTCTTTTGGCTGATATTTGTTTTTGTAGAGTTCTACCGAACCTATTCCATCAGCTTGCCATGACTGGATGATACATCCAGCTATCAACTGCGATGAACGCGACAACTCCAATGCTTCTCCTATGTAGTCTTTCACTTCTTGAGGGGTACTTGGTTCTAAAATTGGAATCCTAAGTTTTTTTAGCAGAAATCTTGAGCTTGAAGCAATCTGTGTGCTGGAAGCATGCGGATCATCCCCAACTACGACCACTCCACCCCATCCAATGGTTGCAGCAGCTTGATAATTGGATATTTCCAAAGGATCAGTAGCAACATTTAATCCAACACTCTTCATGACAACCATCGCATCCTTGTTGATAATCCTTGCACCGTTAAGTCTACCTGCCCCTTCGGCTTCGTTTTTTGCAGCTTCCCAATAAAATCCGTTTTCCGCAAGCCAATCAGCGTATTTTTCAGTGAATGTGAAAAATTCAGCGACTGGAGAACCGGGATAGCCGGATGCTATCTGAATGCCGGCCTCTAGGGCGCCCTTAACTATCAGCTCATTTCCATTGAAAACATCGTAGCCTTCCTCCTTCAGAAATCTTCTATCAATCAAACTTGTTGATAATTCCTGCTTTGTTGCTTAAAAAAATTCTGTAACTACCAATAAACGATGTGCTGGAAAAATTTTTAAAACCGTTTATCATTATACAAAAATGATATATACTTAACTAAAATTTTAAAGGCATTCTAGCTACTATCTCACCTTCAACTTTTTCTGCACTACGACCCCTCAAGTAAGCGGGCTCCTCTGGGAACCATTAAAAAGGTGTTTATGCTTAAGCAAGCAAATACTTCTCTGATTTAGAATCTATTATACGCATGCTTGATGAGAAAGCTATATACCTGCTCACCTAGCTGGAAATCAGACGATTATGCCACACTCTTGGACAGATTATGCAACCCATCGGACAGATTATGCCACTCATCCTCGTATGATTCACTATAAGGCGAAAACAACAACGCCTCGGAGAATATCTCAGAAGACGGGGACTACTAGAAACACCGCCCAACCAGCCCTCCCCACTTCTTTCCCCCTCTCCCTCACACCCACAACATATTAATAACATAAAACGCGGGCCCGCTGGGACTTGAACCCAGGGCCTCCGGCTTAGAAGGCCGGCGATCCAGGAGTTACATTTTATGTGAACTCTCTCTGTCCAAGCTGAGCTACGGGCCCAGAAGTAATTGCGAATTGATTTAATATATAAGTTTGAAAAGGGGGTGCGAATCTCCTAACCTGCTAGCGTCTCCTCAGGCTTAAAGAGGATCGGGACGTCATCTTCGTCGTTGAGGATGGGGTAGTCATGCTTAGGGGTGAGAGACCCTGAGGAGGCTGTAAAAGAGTATGTATCCATTGTAGAGAATAAGCTGAAAAAGAAAGTGAATATAAAGAAAATGTTGGAGGAACAGTATGTTGAAAGATTCGGTTTACGTTGACAGCGATATATTCACCTATTCAGCTATTTTATGACCCGTTAGAGAGAGGAGGCGCGCCTAGCAAACAATGTTCTCCTCAAAATAAGCAAGGGTTCGATGGTTGCTTACACAGACACCCTTACTTGGGATGAGGTTGTATGGGTTGTGTGGAGGGTAGCGGGTCATCAAGCCGCAATCAGGCAAGGAAGCGCTCTACTCTCATTACCTAATCTAAGACTTCTCAACGTGGACGAGAAGTCTGTACTAAAGGCGCAGGAAATTCTCGAGAAATATAATTTAGCTCCAAGAGACAGCCTGCACATTGGCGTCACGTTCTCGAACAATATAACTAGAATACTCAGCGAAGACCCTGACTTAGACAAAGTGCACGAAATTCGCAGAACCTCTTTAGCTGAGCTAAACCGGCCCGAAAGGTCTAATGAGTCTTAAGACTCTCTAAGGACAGTAACGAAATGGTAGTTAAAATCCTTAGAGACCTTTTTCTATATCAGCACCGCCGTAATGAGATATGAGCCGCCTTACTCGTTCCAGTGTTTTTGAGGCACGTTCTACGGCTTCGACAGCGTCCTCCCTGCTCACTAGTTCCTCGGGCGTGAGTAGTGCCTCCTCTCCTCCATAGAGGCTTAGCTCCCTCTTACTGCTGAGCCTCCTAGACGTCTCGGCGAGGAACTCTACCTCCTCGCGGAACCAGTCGGGAAACCTTTCCTTGTATTCCAGCAGGAGATCTGAAACGTCATGGACCTTCGGATACTCAATACCCACGATCCTCAGCGAGGCTTTTAGGCTAAGTTCGACGGATTCCTGGGAGAGCCTTAAAGCATACGGATAGTTGCCTCTCTCAAGCGCCCGGGCTGCATCGGCTAGTCTGTCACTGGCCTGTCTCAGGTAGGACTTGGCCAGCTTTAAGAGGACGCCCATGTATGCCACAGCTCAGAAGCCCTAGGACCTAAGTCCCAGTACCACGAGCCGTTCGGCAGCACGCGGCGTTTAGCCCCCACCAGCTCAAGCTTGGACCTCAGCCTCGGGATGAAATCTTGGATGAAGCCGTCATCCAGCACCACCGCCGCATCATAGACCATGTCCAGCAGGAGAGGTGGAAGCCGTTCAACCTCCTCCCTCCTTAAGGGATAGAAGGCTAGCTTGGCGTGTATACCGTGCCTCCTGAGAAAACTGAGCTCGCTCTGGACATCTGTGTCACGTTCAACTTCGAGGAGCTTGTCTATCCTAGAGGCTAGGCTTCCAGAGAACTCGTCTGAAACGACGAGCAGATCTATATCGCTCAGAGGCCCTGCAGCGTGTCTAGTGACGGATCCGTAGACGACCAAGGACGTTAAGCTCCAGCTAGACCTCAACACTCGGAGAACATCATAGACCAGCTGCACATACTCACCCTGTATGTTGGTAGGCTTAC
>CALJDG010000051.1 GCA_938023865.1 uncultured archaeon
TTTCGGCAAGCATGGAAAGTAAATCTGCAAGGGAGGCGCCTTCCGAGATTTCCAGTTCTTCTTCTCTTCCGCTGCGGATTATCTCCTTAATGTGGCCGATGTATTCAACTTTAACCCTCAATGTATAGCCCTGCCTTCAAGATTAAATATATAGGAATTTCTTATATTTGTTTCTCGCAAGCTTCTGAATAACCATTTATATGCTTTTTATCAATGTAGTTTTGGTGCATCGCTTTGTTTGACGGGGAAGAGCTGGGAAAAATTAGACGCGGAAAGGAGCGTTGGGAAAGGGAGATTGTGGCTAAAAGTCTTGAGAGGCTTCCTGAGCGGGGTGAGTTTTTAACAAGTTCAGACATACCTGTGAGTCGCCTTTACACGCCAGCAGACATCGCCGGCCTCAACTATTTTGGGGATTTGGGTTTTCCGGGCGAATATCCTTTCACACGTGGCGTTTATCCCACCATGTACAGGGCTCGTTTTTGGACTATGAGGCAGTATGCAGGCTTCGGCACTGCTGAGCAGACGAATCAGCGCTTCAAATACTTGTTAAGCCAAGGGCAGACTGGTTTAAGTGTTGCTTTTGACTTTCCAACTCAGGTGGGTTATGACTGTGACCATCCCATGGCTAGGGGCGAGGTGGGCAAGGCCGGCGTTAGCGTTAGCACTTTGCGGGATATGGAGATTGTTTTTGATGGTATACCATTGGACAAGATTACAACTTCCATGACGATTAATGCTCCTGCGGCTGTTTTGCTTGCCATGTATATTGTTGTGGGCGAGAAGCAAGGTGTTCCGCAGAACATTCTTGACGGCACCGTGCAGAACGATATCTTAAAGGAGTATGTTGCTAGAGGTATGTATATTTTCCCGCCTAAGCCTTCCATGCGCCTTGTCACAGACATTTTTGAGTACTGTGCCAAAAACGTGCCGAAATGGAACACCATAAGCATAAGTGGATACCACATTCGGGAGGCTGGTGCCACAGCGGTTCAGGAAATAGCCTTCACCTTTGCGAATGCCATAGCCTATGTGCAGGCAGCCATAGACCGCGGCTTAGACGTTGACAAGTTTGCGGGTAGGCTTTCCTTCTTCTTCGCTGCTCACAATAACCTTTTCGAGGAAGTTGCCAAGTTTAGGGCCGGCAGACGGTTGTGGGCGCGCATTATGCGGGAACGCTTCGGCGCCAAGAACCCAGCCTCTTGGATGCTGCGTTTCCACACGCAGACCTCTGGTGTTTCGCTGACAGCCCAGCAGCCCCTAAATAATATCATTCGCGTGACCATTCAGGCGTTGGCGGCGGTTTTGGGTGGAACCCAGTCGCTGCACACAAACTCTTTTGATGAGGCTTACGCCTTGCCCAGCGAGCAAGCTGTCACTATAGCGCTTAGAACTCAGCAGATAATAGCTTACGAAAGCGGTGTTGCAGACACCATTGACCCGCTCGGCGGCTCCTATTATGTGGAGTATCTGACAAACCAGATTGAAGAGAAAGCCGCAGAATACATAGAGCAGATAGACGAGATGGGTGGGGCTGTTGCCGCTATAGAGAAGGGCTTCATGCAGAGGGAAATAATGGAAAGCGCCTACCGCCACCAGAAGGAAATGGAAAGCAAAAGGCGCATAGTCGTCGGCATTAACGAGTTCATAAGCGAGGAGAAAACACCAGTAAAGATTTTACGGATAGACCCGGAAATCGAGAAAACACTGATTAAACGCCTAAACGAGGTGAAGAGGCAGAGAAACAATGCAAAAGTTATGGAAAACTTGGACCGTTTGCGAAAGATTGCAGAGAAAGAGAATGTAAACCTAATGCCCCTCATAATTCAAGCAGTGAAGGAATATGCCACACTGGGAGAGATATGCGACACCCTCCGCCAAGTTTTCGGAGAATACAAGCCTCCATCCATATTCTAGCCTAGCCAATAACAAATAGGGGGTCGCCCTCGCTTACGGAGGCGCCCTCAGAAACAAGGACTTCGCGGACTATCCCAGCCACGGGCGCTGTAATCTCATTCTCCATTTTCATGGCTTCCAAAATGCATAAGACCTGTCCAGCTTTAACCTGCTCGCCTTTCCCAACCTTTATGGATATTATCTTCCCAGTCATGGGAGCCGTAACAGTTCCAGAAACCAATTGTTTGGGCTTCGCCGTTCTTAATATCGGTGCTGGAAGCGCTCGCTCCACGGCTGGTAAGACAGCAGACCTCGCCAAGGTGGGCGACTTAAATTCTGCTTTAAAAGACGCCTCTTCAACCTTAACCGTAAAGGGCTTTGTTCTGCTAACTTCCCGCAAATCCACAGCATACGCCTTATCGCCTATCCTTATTTGAAGTTGTTTTCCAAGCTGGAACTCGCCGTCCAAAACTTCCACATTAAAGGATTTGTCCCCAAGCTTGACAGTGAAAATCTTATCGCCAATTTTTGAAACCTCGATTTCCCATGGTTTTCCGTTCAGAAAAATCTCATATTTTGGCATTTCAAACACCATGCTCGGCTAGGCTTTGCCTTCCAGACATAACCCATGGTGAAATTCCACGCATGATCCTTTGAAGGGCTAGGGCTTTCACCTCGCTTAGGCTTGTCATGTAGGCGGCGATTGCCGTAGATACCGCTGCCACCTGCTCCAGTTCCGCCAGTTTTTCGGTCTGCACCCCCATTTTAGCTTCTTCCCTTTTCGCCTTTCTTTTCTTGAAGAATTCTGGGGCTATGGCTGGAAACAAGGCGTATGTGAGCAGGTCCTCCTCGCTTTCAATGTAGGGTTTAACATCTTCCGGGATCTTGTCCAAAGCTGGCTCAAGAAGGTCTGCTGGACGACATGTTATAGGTTCTTCATCGCCAATAATTAGCCTCTTAACCTCCTCGTCTATTGGGGCTGGAGGTTGCCCATAAAACCCCTTAACATAATCTTTTATCTCCTTTGGCACTATGCTGTAGCGCTTCCCAGACAAAACGTTAAACACGGCTTGGATGCCCACAAGCTGGCTTGTAGGTGTAACCAACGGCGGATAACCAAGCTCTTCTCGAACCCTCGGAACTTCTTCCAGAACCTCCCTAAGTCTGTGAACGGCGTTCTGCTCCCTTAACTGTTCAAGGAGGTTTGAGAACATTCCGCCTGGAATCTGGTGAACAATTATGGAAGGGTCGACTTTTTCAGCTTTTGGGTCTATGAGCCCCAACGGGTCGTAGTATTTCTCCCTAAGCTCTCTGAAGTAGTCGGCAATTTCTTGAAGAAGCTCCATGTTAAAGCCCGGATCGTATGGTGTTTCCTTTAGGGCTGCTACTATGGATTCCACCGGGGGCTGTGATGTGCCCCATGCCAGCGGCGAAAAAGCCGTGTCTATTATGTCTACGCCAGCTTCGCATGCGCGCAGATAGGTCATCATAGCCATTCCGCTGGTGCAGTGACAATGCAAGTGCACGGGTAAACCCACCTCTTTCTTGATGGCTGTTATGAGTTCGTAGGCTGGTTGTGGCGCCAACATCCCAGCCATGTCCTTTATGCATATGGAGTCGCAGTCAAGTTCAGCCAGTTTTTTGGCAACACCTACATAATAGTCTATTGTGTGGACTGGGCTTATGGTGTAGCATATCGTTCCTTGCGCATGTTTGCCCACTTGTTTAACGGTTTTTATGGCAACTTCCATGTTGCGAACATCGTTTAGGGCGTCGAAAACACGGAATATGTCTATGCCGTTTTCAGCGGCTTTCTCAACAAATTTTATGACAACATCATCTGGATAATTTCTGTAGCCAACAACGTTCTGCCCCCTCAGAAGCATCTGCAACGGTGTACGTTTTATGTGCCTTTTAAGCTGGCGGATTCTCTCCCAGGGGTCTTCAGCCAAATAGCGTATACAAACGTCGAAGGTGGCGCCTCCCCAAACCTCCATAGAGAAAAAGCCAACACTGTCCATTTTCTCGGCTACTGGAAGCATGGACTCTGTGCGCATTCTAGTCGCCATCAGCGACTGGTGGGCATCGCGAAACGTAGTGTCCGAAATCTTAACAGGTTTCAATGCCATAAACCGTTGCCTCTTGAGGATTTTGAAGAATTGTTAAGCCACTATTAATCTGTAATGGTCTGTTTCGCGGATTATTTGCATCCATATCTCCTTTCAA
This sequence comes from uncultured archaeon, assembly GCA_938023865.1. Classification (GTDB taxonomy): domain Archaea; phylum Thermoproteota; class Bathyarchaeia; order Bathyarchaeales; family Bathycorpusculaceae; genus JAGTQI01. The sequence continues at coordinate 4,120 of CALJDG010000051.1, forward strand.
GCCATCGCACAGCGAATTCGACAAAGTCTGCGGCGTCGAAAAGGTAAGATTGAGCCTCTCCAACCTTTCCGACGCGTCCCCTACCAGAGGCGAAATATTCTCTTGGTAAAGCCTCAAAATGTTCACGCGCGTTCGGCAGAACATACCCACAAGTATCAAATTCCTCAATTTCAACCCAAACTTTTTTGCCTTCTTGCAAAATTGGCACTTTGTAGCGTATGACCAGTTTGTTAGGCACTTTGGCCGAGTGTCCCGCGTAATGCAAAAGCGTAATCGAGCTGAAGGGCGCGCCAAGAAGCAAAACTTTGCCCTTGGCCTCACATAATTTGGCGAACGGCGAACCTGGTCCATAGCCATACTGGAGTGGATGGTTTTCAGTCAGCCACTTTGCCTTTGCTCCGACTGCCACACATGAAGCCTCTGGATTGCCACTTCTGTAAGCGCCCGGCCATGTGCGCAAATATTCGGTTAGTATGCTCCATCTTCTGTGCGCCCGGGAAGTGGCTGGGTTAAAGGGAGGAAACTCCTTGAGGTATGCCCTTTGCCATTCCTCCGGCCATTCTTTAAACACATATGGTGCCTCCCAAGGGGAGTCTTCCCAACCAACATACATCATCAAAGTTCCTTCCTCGCCTAAAACTTCTAGCAGGGCTTGGATGACAACATCTGGGCCGCCTACAACCCACCCCACAGCCTTAACAGAGGGCGTGAAGCATCAGCGTATCTCCCGAGGCAACTCCCAACTTTTTCAAGTCAGCTACTAGTCTGCTCTTTGTTATTGGAGAGATTCCACTTTTTACTGGTTGCTCTCCCATCTTCCAACACTTTACAATGGGATGTTTGCATGCTTTTTGGATGGTCTAGGCTCACGTTTTGTGCTTAGCATTTCAAGAGCGCTGATAAGCTTCGGCCTTGTTTCAGCCGGCTCTATAACTTCGTCAATGTAGCCTTTTTGGGCAGCTACGTAGGGATTAGCAAACTTCCGCCGGTAGTCGCTAACAAGCTCCAAGCGCTTCTGCTCCGGGTCCGGGGCTTCAGCAATCTCCTTCCTAAAGATTATGTTAATGGCTCCCTGCGGTCCCATGACGGCGATTTCGGCCGTTGGCCAAGCGTAGTTTATGTCTCCGCCGGAATGCTTGCTTCCCATGACGTCGTAGGCTCCCCCATAGGCTTTGCGCAGTATAACTGTTATTTTTGGGACTGTGGCCTCGCAGTAGGCGTACAACAATTTTGAGCCGTGGCGGATTATGCCGCCGTGCTCCTGTTCTATGCCGGGTAGAAAGCCCGGCACATCTACGAAGGTTATTATTGGTATGTTGAAGCAGTCGCAGAAGCGCACGAATCTTCCTGCTTTTGTGGAAGAGTTTATGTCTAGAGCCCCCGCATAATAGGCTGGCTGGTTTGCCACCATGCCAACCACATGCCCGTTCAGCCTTGCGAAGCCTATGACTATGTTTGGCGCCCATAAAGGTTGGACTTCAAAGAATTCGCCGTTGTCGACAACGCGATGGATTACTTCTTTAACGTCGTAGGGCTTGTCCGGGTCGTCTGGCATTATGCGTGCCAGCTCCTCATCTGTGCGGTTGGGGTCGTCCCCTGTCTCCACATAGGGCGGGTCTTCAAGGTAGTTGCTGGGCAAGTAACTCAAAAGCTTCTTTATTATTTGGATACATTGCTCCTCGTCTTTAGCTATGAAATGGGCTACACCGCTTGTTTGGCTGTGAACCATAGCTCCGCCAAGCTCTTCAAAGGTCACTTCTTGCCCAAGAACTGTTTTAACAACGTCTGGTCCAGTTATGAACATGTAGCTTGTCTTGTCCACCATGATTATGAAGTCCGTTAGGGCTGGCGAGTAGACAGCTCCGCCAGCGCACGGTCCCATGATGGCTGATATTTGAGGGATTACGCCTGAAGCCATAACGTTTCTGAAGAATATATCGCCGTAGCCTGCTAAGCTTGCAACGCCCTCTTGTATGCGCGCACCGCCAGAGTCGTTTAGGCCTATTACCGGAGCGCCTGTTTTCATCGCCAAGTCCATGAGCTTGCAGACTTTTCGTGCGAACATCTCGCCTAGCGAGCCGCCAAAAACTGTGAAGTCTTGTGAGAAAACATAGACAAGCCTTCCGTCTATTGTTCCGTAGCCGGTTACGACGCCGTCGCCCAAATATTTGCGTTCAGCCATGCCGAAATCTGTGCACTGGTGAACGACAAACTGGTCAAGCTCGTTAAAGCTGCCTGGGTCTAAGAGGAGGTCTAGGCGTTCTCTCGCTGTCAGCTTGCCTTTCGCGTGTTGTTCCTCAATCCGCTTAACTCCGCCACCGAGTTTGGCTTGCTCCCGTGTTTCACGTAAACGCCTAATCTTCTCTTCAACAGTTGGCTCTCTAATCTCCACCATAACCCAACACCTTTCAGTTTGCTAGATATGTAGGGCAATCAGTATTTAGGACATGTGCAGCCACAGCTTGGAAAATTATATTTCACCTGACAACTTTAGTTCTGGCTATAAGGAGCAAGCATGCATAATGGAGCAAAACCCAGTTATACAGACACTGCTAAGCCACAAGTCCATAAGAAAATACAGGGCGGAAATGCCTCCAGAAAATATCATACGCACAATTGTTAGGGCTGGACAGCAAGCGCCTTTTGCTTCGCAAGCCTACAGCATATTACTTTCGCGAGATAGGAAGCATCACCCATACAAGGCGCCGCTGCTCTTTACTGTATGCGTCGATTACCACAAGTTTGAGAAGATTATGGAGAAGCGGGGCTGGAAAATGGTGACCAACGACTTGGTGCTGCTGTTTTTTGGGATTCAGGATGCCACCTTAATGGCCGAAAACATGGTTATAGCCGCCCGAAGCCTAGGGCTTGGAAGCTGCTTTCTTGGAAGTGTCATGTTTCAAGCGGAAAAAATAGTGAAGAGATATCACTTGCCAGAGAGGGTTTTCCCGCTTGTTCAGCTTATTATGGGCTACCCAGCTGAAGATCCTCCGCCAAGACCAAGATACCCTTTGGAGTTCACACTTTTCGAGGGCAAATACCCAGAGCTAACTGATGAAATGGTTTCAGAAGCCATGATGGTTATGGATGAAGGCTACTTGGCACAAGACTATTATAGGCAGTTAAAGGCGAAAATTCCGCTGGAGAATGGGCGTCCAGACCCCTACACCTACGAAAACTACAGCTGGACAGAGCATATTTGCAGAAAATGGGGACAATGGTACCCAGACCCCAGAGTGCTGTTGGAGCAACTGGAAAAACGGGGATTTCACATCGTTAGAAAGAAAGGCTGATGGGAATTTAATGGCAAATATCTTTGACCGATGCGGGCAATTGATGTGGTGTAGGGATTTGTTTAGCGCTATGCACGTGGCTTGGTTTCTGATGTTCTCTATCTAAACCATCACAAGCTTTAAAAAGCTGAACATTTACATGGTTACCAGATTTTATGTTGGGCAACGTGCCTCAAACTATGCAGATCTTAATTTCAATACCTTTACTTATAGCACTTTCATTTTTGGCTTTTACTTGGGCTATTGTTACTTTGTGGCGAAGGGGCAAAACCGTTGAAGCTTTACTTGCTTTAAATTCACTTATGCTTTACGTAATCGCATTAATACTGCTTCTCAAATAGAAAGCTTAAACACATCTACGCTTAACTTTCAATGATAGGTCGCCAAAGAAAACACGCCTCAAAAACCCGTCTCTCAACTCTAAAACCAGCATCCCATCCTTATCAACGTCGGAGGCTATGCCTTCAAATCTTTCATCATCGCCATAAACTTCCACATGGCAGCCTAGAAAGGACGCAAAGCCTTTCCATCCCTCCAGAATTGGCACGAATCCTTCTTTTAGGAAGATTTGGTATAGGCTTTCCACTTTTTCCAGCAAGGCCCTAAAAAGCTCTTCTAGGTCAATTTTTCTGCCCAAAGCTCTTTGGATTGAGGTTGCTGTTTCCCTAAGCTCTTCTGGGAAGCCCTTCTCAACGTCGATGTTGGCATTTACACCTATGCCAATTATCGTGTAATCCACCTTTTCACCCACGGTTTTCATCTCTGAAAGTATGCCGCAAACCTTTCGACCATCAACTAGAACATCGTTGGGCCATTTGGTTTCAGCCTTCAAACCATATAGTTCGCGGAGGACTTCTGCAACAGCTAAACTGGCCAAAAACACGAGTTTGACCGTTTCCGACGGCTTAAGCGTCGGCCTAAAAATCAATGAGAGCCATAAGCCTCCTTTTGGTGAAATCCATTTTCTGCCGAGTCTTCCCCGCCCAGCAGTTTGGGTTTCAGCTACGGCGACTGTGCCTTCTGGAGCGCCAAGTTCCACTAGTCCCTTAGCCCACTCGTTAGTTGAGGCGACCTCCTTGGCGAAGAAAATGTATTTTCCAACAAGTCTCGTTTTTAATCCTTCTTGAAGTTTTCCCACTTTTATGTTTGTTGACAAGCTATTTCTCTCCGTATAGTATGTAGGCGCCCATGTAGAAGATTGCATATACTGTGGCTGCCAGCGCAAAAGAGGTCCGGAAGCCCCAGTTTGCGATTAGTATGCCGCTCAGGGCTAGGCTTGCCGACTCGCCTAAGTGGAGCCCCATCATAAGCAGGCCAATATCAGTCCCATAAGATTCCTTGTCACATATTTTTGATAATATCCCCTCTTGACCCACACTGTTCATTCCTTCAGCGAAGCCAACAGCAACCACTAGGACAGCCGCGAGAGCTGGAAATAAAAATCCTAAAGGAATTAGGAGAGCCGAATAGATTATTCCACTTACTAAGATGAGCTTCTTCACATCTTGGTATCTAAAGAAGATATACGAGGACAAGCCTGCCATAAGAATCATGGCTCCAAAAATCAGCCCTACATCCTCTGCAGAAAAGCCAACAATGCTTAAAAAATATGGTATTACATATCCAGAGCGGAAGCCGAAAGCTAAGCCCATTGTGAAGAAAAGAAAAAGGAAAACTTTGAACCTTCGCCCTTTTTTCCTAAAATCGAGAATCTGGAGGGCTTGCTTAACAGTGAAATTTTCTTTCTTTTCATCAATAAGAGTGAAGGATAGGAGAAGTCCCAAAACGCCTAGAAGGGCGCACAGAATCATTGCCCCCTCGTATAGAATTAGTGCTGCTAGATATCCGGCAATAAGGCTTCCAATGGCGAAGGCAACATAAACAACGGTTCTCAAGTTGACTAAGAGCCTCCAATTTCCCTGGTCCCTTTCTAAGAGGTAAGCCCTATTTACAGCCCATATGGCACCCTCTTTTGTTCCCTCTGCAACTTTTCCGAAGAGGAACTCCATTGGTGTGTGGGCGAAATAGTAGGTTAGGCTTGAGATGACGCCCAAAAAGCCGTTCGCCATGAAGAAGGGCTTCCTTCCAAAAAAGTCTGAAAGGGTGGCAAAGAACATTCTTCCTAGCTGCATTATTAGGGGCATAGCTGCAAAAACAAAGCCTATTAGGACTATGTCTATTTGCCTCTCCTTCATTATTAACGGTATTATTACTCCAAGGACGCCGCTGGCAAAGGAATGAAAAGACTGAATAAGAAGGACTGTTTTCACTGGACGCAGAAGGTCCGCCTCCGATCTAGATGAATATAGTTTTATTCCATCAGGAGTTCCAACAGAACGCCCTTTGTGCTTTTCGGGTGAATGAAGGCTATCTTTTTCCCTTCAATACCTCTTCTAGGCTTTTCATCAACAAGCACTACACCCCTCTTTTTCAGCTCTTCTAAAACTTTTTCAATGTTGTCCACTTTGACTGCTATGTGATGGATTCCCTCGCCTCGGCTTTCGAGGAACTTTACAACCGGACTGTCTCTGCCCAACGGTTCTAAAAGCTCAATGTGAGTTTCTCCGCCGGTGGCGAACAAAGCCACTCTAACCTTCCGCTCTGGTAAGGCATGAACATCCAAAAGCCTAAAACCGAAAATGTCGCGGTAAACGTTAATAGCTTCATCCAAATTCTTAACAGCCACTCCAACATGGTCCATACCAATAAACATGGCTTTTCAACCTCCAGCTTTTGAGGTTTAAATGCAATCATCCTTTATTATAAAAAATTTTCTAGACGATAATTGCCAAAATATCTCCCTTATTCACAACAGCCCCCTCAGAAACAAAGACTTCCTTAACAATTCCATCTCTTGGCGCTGAAACTTCATTCGCCATCTTCATGGCTTCCAAAATACATATACAATCTCCCTTGGAGACTTTCTGTCCAATGCCAACTTTTAGTGATATAATTCTTCCAGCTATTGGGGCTAAAACAGCATCCTTCCCAACATCAAGACCAACGGCAGCCTTTCTAGAAGGTGTTGGAGGCGACTCGATTTTGGGAGTTACCGGTTTAAATGTTGGAGTGGGATATTGAACCTCGAAGGTTTTTCCACGAACCTTAATCCGCATAACATTCCCGGAAATCCGTAGAAGCTCTACAGGAAATTTTTCGCCGTTTAACTCTAAAGAAAATTTTCTGTCACCAGAGTTGGAAAATTTAACCTCAAAAGTTTTACCATTCATGTCAACCAAGTAGGAGTTATCCTCCCCTTTCAAAATCTTGACATTATGCGCTTTCTTGTCAACCAAAACTTCGTAGATTTTCAAAAGGTTCGCCTCAGCCCCCTAACTCTGCCAGCAAGCTTCCAAAGTGAGACCCCCTTTTGTTGGCGTCGCAAAGCTAAAGCCTTGACTTTGGCTTCGCCTTTTTGGTTAACCAATACAGCGGCAAGAGCGGCTATCTCCTCTTCTGTTAAGGCTTTTTTTGGAAGAAGCTTATCGATTCTCTCGTCAACAAAGTTTATGTGGACAGCCCCCCTTAAGAAGTCTTCATCCTCCATAATCCGCTTGTGAAGCGGAATTGTGGTCTTAACCCCGTCTATCACAAACTCGTCCAATGCATTACGCATCCTTCTTATGGCTTCTAGACGGCTTAAACTCCAAACTGCAAGTTTAGCAACTAAGGGATCGTAAAAAACTGACACTGTACAACCAGCGTAAAGGTGTGTGTCAACCCTAACCCCCGGGCCACCCGGTAAGCGCAAATTTGTAACAGTTCCTGGCGACGGCGCAAAGTTTTCGTAGGGGTCTTCAGCGTTTATTCGGCAGTTTATAGCGTGCCCATAAATTTTCACATCGCTTTGGCTGTATGCAAGTTTTTCTCCAGCTGCAATTTTTATTTGTTCTTTGACAATGTCAATGCCTGTTACCATTTCGGTTATCAAATGCTCCACTTGAAGCCTAGTGTTCATCTCTAAAAAGTAATAGTTGCCATTCTGGTCAACTAGGAACTCCACAGTTCCAGCGTTAACATAGTTTATGGCTTTTGCAATTTTAATGGCGGACGCACCTATCTCTTTCCGCAGCTCTACCGTCATGAAGGGCGAGGGCGTCTCCTCAATGAGCTTTTGATATCGCCTTTGGATCGAACATTCCCTCTCGCCAAGGTGAATGATTCTTCCTTTCTTGTCAGCTAATGTTTGGAACTCTATGTGCCTGGCCATCGGAAGAAACTTCTCCACGTAGATTTCGCGGCTTCCAAAGGAGGACTCTGCCTCTAAGGCTGCAGTCTCTAAAACATGGCGCATCTCATCCTCGCTTTTGACAAGGCGCATGCCCTTTCCGCCTCCCCCGTAAACGGCCTTAACTAAAACTGGATAACCAACTTTTTCGGCTATTTTTATGGCTTCATCCGGGCTTTTGGCAGGCTTTAGGCTTCCTGGAATAACCGGCACCCCTGCGTTCGCCGCAGCCCTTCGAGCCTCAACCTTATTCCCCATGAGCCTTAAAACTTTGGCTGGAGGTCCTACAAATTCTAAACCATTTTTCTCACATGTTTCTGCGAAGGCGGGGATTTGAGATAGAAAGCCGTATCCAGGGTGGATGGCTTCACAGCCGGATTTTCTAGCGGTTTCAATTATTTTGTCTATGTTCAGGTAGCTTTGGCTGGGCTCTGCTGCGCCTATAAAATAGCATTCGTCAGCATACTGAACGTGAAGCGAGTTCACGTCTGCCTCTGAGTAGACGGCGACTGTTTTAACGCCAAGCTCCCGACATGCCCTGATAACCCTTAAGGCAATTTCCCCTCTATTGGCGACTAGAACTTTGTTGAACATTTCCCGCCCTTTACTAGCTAAGTGTGCTTTTAACAATTTATTGGCTTCGCCTTAAAATAAGTTTAAACATTTAGGTCGCTTTGGAAAAATATAAAGGTTAGAAGATAAAACTAAGCTATTCCTTTAAATTGGATGGTATGTTAATGGAGAAGCACTTGCATGACATTGTTATTGTTGGCGCGGGCTTGGCTGGATTAAGGGCTGCCGTTGCAGCCGCAGAATTCGGCAGCAAACCGAATATAGCGGTAATTTCTAAGCTTCACCCTTTGAGGTCGCATTCTGTCTGCGCTCAGGGAGGAACAGCTGCTGTATTGCGGGAGAAGGACTCTTTTGATTTACACGCTTTTGACACGGTGAAAGGCGCTGACTACTTAGCAGACCAAGATGTTGTGGAATTCTTTGTTAGACAGGCTCCAAAAGAAATTATTTTAATGGAGCACTGGGGTTGCCCATGGAGCCGGACACCAGATGGAAAAATAGACCAGCGTCCCTTCGGTGGTCACACTTACCCAAGGGCTTGCTTCGCTGCTGACATGACTGGTTTTCATGAGATGCACGCACTTTACGGTAAAGCCACCACCTACGATAATGTGAAGTTTTATGATGAGTGGTTTGCCACATCGCTGATAGTTGAAGATAACACTGTCGTGGGCTTAACAGCTATAGAGCTGAAAACTGGCGAGATGCAAGCTTTTAGGGCTAAGGCTGTTGTGATGGCTACTGGTGGCCATGAACGCATATACGAGTTTACAACTTTCTCCCACACAACAACCGGTGATGGCATGGCCATGGCTTATCGTGCCGGCGCACCCCTCGAAGACATGGAGTTTGTCCAGTTCCATCCCACAGGCTTAGTGCCGTCGGGCGTGCTAATCACTGAAGGCGCACGGGGTGAGGGTGGCTATCTGTATAATGCCCTTGGAGAGCGTTTTATGAAGCGTTACGCCCCAGAAAAAATGGAGTTGGCTCCCCGCGACGTGGTTTCGAGGGCTGAGCAAACTGAAATCCTTGAAGGAAGAGCCTTCACAGGTCCTTATGGCCCTTATATCGCATTGGACCTTAAGCACTTGGGCGAGGAGAAGATTAACGAGAGGCTGCCACTCATCAGAGATGTTGCCATAAAGCTTGGCGGAGTCGACCCGGTCAAGGAGCCTATACCAATTCGTCCGGCAGCCCACTATTCTATGGGCGGGATTAAAGCCAACATAAGAACTGAAACTCCCATAAGGGGCTTGTATGCTGCTGGCGAATGCTCATGTTTAAGCCTTCACGGCGCAAACAGGCTTGGAACAAACTCGACGGCTGAGTGCCTAGTTTTTGGGGCTGTTGCCGGAGAGGAAGCGGCAAAATACGCTATGTCAGCCAGTTTTCACGAATTTCCAGAAGGGAAGGCTTTAGCCGAAGAAAAGCGGGTTTTTGACGGAATCTTGGGAAGCGAAGGAGGTGAGAGGGTCCCTCAATTGAGGGATGAGATGAGGAGGCTTATGAATACTAAGGTTTGGATTTTCAGGACAGGCGAAGAGCTGAAAAGCGCCTTAAAAGAGGTTAGAACACTTAAGGAGCGCTTCAAACACATAAAGGTTGAGGATAGGGGCAAAACCTTCAACACGGGTTTCACCGCAGCCCTTCAACTTGACTTCATGCTGGACCTGGCTGAAGTCACGATTATAAGTGCACTGGCGAGAACTGAGTCGCGGGGTGCCCATTCAAGGCTTGACCATCCAAACCGCGACGATGAGAGGTGGCTTGTCCATACGTTGGCTTATTACACTGTTGATGGGCCAAGGCTTGAGTATGTTCCAGTTACGATTACGAAGTGGCAGCCAGCCGCGAGAAAGTATTAGGAGGGCTTGCACATGAATGGTGAAGTTGTTAAGGTTGTTGAATTTAGAATTCGCAGATACGACCCAGACACGAATAGGCACTACATGTCCACATTTAAGGTGCCCATCCGCCGTGGAACAACCATCTTGGACGTGCTAAATTACATTAAGGAGAATTTGGATGAGACGCTTACTTTTAGGCATTCGTGTAGGATGGGGATATGTGGAAGCTGCGCGGTGAACATTAATGGCAAGCCAATGCTGGCTTGTTACACGCAGGTTTTGGACCTCAATGCTGACATAGTAACCATCGAGCCCTTATCAAATCTTCCAGTTGTAAAGGATTTGGTGGTTGACATACAGCCCTTTTTCCAGAGCTTCAGGAGAATAAAAACTGTGCTTGTTAAGCCGGCGGAAGCCTTCAAAAAGCCTGAAGAGTTTGTGCAGTCGCCTGAAGATCTCAAAAAGTATTGGGATTTGACGCTTTGCACAAAGTGTTCGATTTGCTATTCCGCTTGTCCAGCCGCCATAGATGAAAGGTTTCTTGGACCTTCGGCTTTGACAACCAATTACAGGTTTATTGCCGATTCGAGGGATGAGGGGTTGGATGAGAGGCTTAAGCCGATGGCTGACAACGTTTGGCTTTGCACTTCATGTAATTCTTGCACGCTTTTCTGTCCAAAGCTTGTTAACTGTGCGAATTCTGTTGTTGAGGACCGCAGTCTACTGGTGGAGATGGGAGCCATCCCAAGAACTGTTAAGGATGTGTTGGAAAGCGTCATGAAATATCATAACCCTATGGGGACGCATCAGAGCAGGCGGATGGCTTGGGCTGAAGGGTTAAACGTTAGAACCTATCCAAATGTTACGAAGACCGATGTTCTCTTCTTTGTCTGCTGCTCAACAGCCTACGACGTTAGGAACAAGGAAATATCCAGAACAATGGCTACGCTGTTTGACAGGCTTGGCGTTGACTATGCCACTTTAGGCGAAGAGGAGTGGTGCTGCGGAGACCACATACTACGCATGGGCGAGAAAGGCTTGTTTGAAATGCTTGCAGAACATAATGTAGCGATTTTCCAAAAACTCAATGCAAAAAGCATTGTGACGGTTTCGCCTCACTGCTACAACACCTTCAAAAATGACAAGCCCTACAAAGATTTGGCATTAAACGTTCAGCACTACACGCAGTTTTTGGCTGAAGCCCTAGAAAATGAGAGGCTTAAACCAACAAAACCATATAATAGGCGGGTTGCCTACCATGACCCATGCTTCTTAGGTAAGCGGAACCAAATCTATGAAGAGCCAAGGCGGATTCTCAGGTCGATAAAAGGGCTGGAGCTTATCGAAATGAAGCGCACAAGGGAGGCCAGCTTTTGCTGTGGTGGTGGAGCCGGCAGGGTTTGGACGGAGGAAGCAGAGCCTGAGAAGAGGCCATGTGTAGACCGTGTGAAAGAGGCTTTAGAGCTTGGTGTGGAAGTTATAGCTGCCGCTTGCCCCTTCTGTGTAACAACCCTCGAAGACGCTGTGAAGGTTTTGGAAGTTGAGGACAAAATAGCCGTCAGAGACATCCTGGAAATTCTAAAAGAAATCTTGTAAAGTCCCCTTTTCTTCCATTTTTAGCATACAGCGGCTTACCATGTGACAGTGGCATTTTGCCTCTTCAACTGAGAAGGTTAGATCTAGTGGAAGGTGTTTTTTAGCTGAAGTTTAGCGCATAAAGATGGCTGTTTTAATGTTTTGGAATTTAAGAGTTGATAGATACCTTAATATATTAACTGCGTAAAGTTATCTAATTCTCATTAGGGGAAGTAACAGAAGTATGGAGGAAAGCTAGATTGTTTGGCTATGCTGGAAGAATTCTCCACGTGGACTTGACAAGTGGAAAATCGTACACAGAGCCCTTAAACGAGGATTACGCTAAAAAATACATTGGCGGAATAGGTCTTGGAATGCGGCTATGGCTTGATCGCACGAAAGCTGGAGTAGATCCCTTTAGCCCAGAAAATCCCCTAATTCTAACGGTAGGCCCAACAGCTGGAACTGTCTGGCCCACTGGCGGAAATGGACACGCTTTTGTTTCAAAATCTCCCCAAAGTTTTGGTATAGCGGAATCAAAATCCCATGGATACTTCGGCGCCGAGTTGAAGAGGGCTGGATACGACGCGGTTATCTTCCATGGAAAGGCTGAAAAACCCGTTTACGTCTGGATTGACGATGATTCCGTCCAGATTTTAGACGCCTCCCACTTGTGGGGGAGGTCGCCTGCTGAAACTGAGGACATGATTAAGGAGGAGCTGGGCGACTATTACATTCGAGTGGCTGCCATTGGACCGGCTGGGGAGAAGCTTGTGCGGATAGCCTGCATAATCAACGAGAAGACTAGGGCTGCCGGAAGATGCGGCATAGGCGCCGTTATGGGTTCAAAAAATTTGAAGGCAATTGCCGTTCGAGGAACCCACGATGTAACGGTGGCAAAGCCGGACGAGTTTTTAGAGTTTGTTAAGGAGTTCCATGAAAGGATGAAGGGACCGGCAACGAAGAAGTATCGAACTTTGGGCACGCCTGAAAACGTTTTGGTGCACAATGCCCTGCACTGTATGCCGACTAGGAACTACAATAATGCACATTTTGAGGCTGCTGAGAAGGTTAGCGGCGAATATTTGAATGAGAGGTATGTGGCGAAAATTATTGGCTGCAGCTCTTGCGCCATGAGGTGTGAGCACATATGTGTTGTTGCTGAAGGCCCGTATAAGGGGGCCGTGGCCAGGGTTGAGTATGAGCCTCTGTGGGCTCTTGGGCCCTACTGTGGAGTAGACCGCTTGGACGCTGTGATTAAGGGCGGTGAACTGTGCAACTATTATGGGATGGACTCCATCAGCGCTGGTGTAATTGTTGGCTTTGCCATGGACTGTTATGAAAACGGAATTTTAACAGAGAAAGACCTTGAAGGGATAGATGCAAGGTTTGGCAATCATGAAGCGTTAATCAAATTAATTGAGAAGATTGGCAGACGTGAAGGTATAGGCGACATACTCGCTGAAGGT
>CALJDG010000052.1 GCA_938023865.1 uncultured archaeon
AACCACTTCGTCAAAGATTAATACAATTCCATATTCTTCAGTGATTTCCCTTAAAAATCTCAGAAAGCCCTCTTTCGGAGGAATGCAAGTGGCACTGCCATGAAGGATCGGCTCCGTTATTAATGCTGCTATCTCATCATGCTTTTTTATCGTTTTTTCCACAATTTCTTGGTCGTTAAAGGGGACGATAATTACCTGCTTTGCCGTTTCTAGAGGGATGCCTGCTGTGTCTGGAACCGGGTTTGGATGGTCCAGGGGTCCTGCGTCTTTTAGTGTTGGGTTTGTGCTGAAGGATACTATGTCGTGCCATCCGTGGTATGCGCCTTCAAATTTTATAATTTTGCTTTTGCCGGTGTAAGCCCTTGCTAAACGTATGGCGTGGTAGGTGGCTTCGGTTCCTGTGTTGCAAAACCTGACCATCTGAGCTGAGGGAACATGGGTTACAATTTTTTTGGCTACTTTAATCTCTAACTCGTTGCAGAGGCCATAAATTACGCCTTCATCCAGTTGCCTTTTAACAGCGGCTGAAATTCTTGGATGGGCGTGTCCCAAAATTACGGGTCCAAAGGCGAGATGGTAATCTATGTACTGGTTGCCATCCGCATCCCAAATCTTTGAGCCCTTCGCCATCGATATGAAAAGGGGGTAGGGTTCAAAATATCGCAGTGCGCTGTGGACGCCTCCGGGAGTAAGTTTCTTTGCCTCTTCAAAGAGACTCTTTGATTTTTCCATCCCTTTCATGCTTATCATCTCAAGGTTTTTGAGGCAGTTCGAGGAGTTTTCTAGCCTCGCTGGGTGTGGCTATTTCCATGCCAAGCTCCTTTGCTATCCTAACAACCTTAGCGACCAATTCAGCATTGCTTTTGGCTAGGACGCCCTTGGCGAGGTAGATGTTGTCTTCCATTCCAACTCGGACATCTCCTCCCAAAATCATTCCAAGAGTTAGGAGTTTAAATTGAACCTTGCCTCCGATAGCTATGACACCCCACCTACACCTACAGTTTTGTGGTAAAGCACTCACCATGTGCATGAGGTTTTCCGGTGTGGCTGGGATTCCACCCTTAACTCCTAAAACTAGTCCGAATCTAAGGGGTTCTTTTAGTAATCCCTTTTCAAACAATTGAAGCGCTAGGTTTATGTGTCCCACATCATAGCATTCAACCTCTGGTTTTATGTTTCTCTCAAGCATTATCTTGGCAATTTTCTCCACAGCCTCCGGAGGGTTTAAGAATATGCCGTTACCGAAGGTCATGGTGGCCACGTTCAGCGATGCAAATTCAGGGTTTAGTTCCAAGGCGCACATCCTCTGCTCCAAAGAAATTCCATAGGGTCCGCCGCCCCCGGTGGTGAGTTGAATAATTATGTCGCATTTTTCTCTGATCCTTTCAATAACTTCGCGGTACAGTTTAACGTCTGGGTATGGCTCCTTAGTTTTTGGATTTCTAACGTGTATATGGGCAACGGCGGCTCCAGCCTCATAGGCTTTTACGGTTTCTTCGGCTATTTGTTCTGGGGTTATTGGCAGATAAGGCGTCTCCTTCCACATTGGACCTGAACCTGTAGGAGCTACAGTTATTATTATCATATTCTATCACAGCATTATTCTGTGTCTGTGATATGCCATAAGTTTTGTCTTTCCATTTAAAAATTACACTTTCTAGTAAAATTTTAAGTAGACCTTTAGGTTTCAATTAAGTAACAAAGCTTAAAAAGAAACTGATGTAATTTGAGAAAAGGGGAAAGCTTTGGCCGAAGTTAAGTTTGCCTTTCCAAGAAAAGCGACAGGACTTGTCAGAGAGCTAGGTTGGTGGTCAGCATTCTCCGTTTCCCTTAGCTATACTATTGGAAGCGGAATAAACTATTGGTCTGTGCAGGCTGCATATTGGCATCCAGGCTCAATAATCCCAATCGCATACATCATTGGTGCTCTGCCAGCAATTTTCTTGGCTTACGTAATTACGGAAATGGGAATAATGATGCCGAGGTCTGGGGGAAGCTATGTATACGTATCAAGGGTTTTGGACCCCCATGTGGGCTTTCTCGGGGACTGGTTATACTTCGTAGCTAACAACTTTGCTACAGGAGTGTTGGCTGTAATTGGCGCTGGATTCTGGGTTAAAATGATTAACCTGCTGGGCTACGCCACCGGCAACCCTGAGTGGATTGCGTTTACACTTGACAACGTAGGGTTAGGCATAATAGCCGTAGTAATAGTTACACTTTACACGTTGTTGTCTTTGCTGGGCATAAAAGTGTTCAGATGGTACGTGGCTGGACTAGTTGCCATAGGCATAGTGGGAAGCTTCCTCGGAGTTGCCGCTACATTCTATGGGATTATGAATCCAACTTATGTAAGAGAAGCTTGGAATCTAACCTATGGTGCTGGGGCCGATGCATGGGGAGAGATACAACAAGTAGCCATCGATAACGGTTGGGCTGAATATGTTACAACCGCAACCCAAGAGGCCGGCGGCACTGGAGGAGCAACTATACTCAATTTCGTAGACACCTTCTGGGCATATTGGGGAACTACAGCAGCATGCTACTTTGGTGGAGAAATGAAATCTCCAAAAACAGGCTTTATAGTAGGTGTTTTTGCCGCAACATTGTTTGTGATGTTCTGGTATGTTCTAACTGTTATTGGCGTATATACAGCCTACGGAGACTTCGTCAGCCAATACTGTTACGTCTATGGAGAAGAATTAACAGACCAGGTGACCAGCATGACAATGTTGGATCCAAGCTTACCACTATTCACAGTGCCACTGGCGCATGGGCAGGTTTGGCTTCAAGCAATATTTGCCTTTATCCCAGCCATGTGGATTTCCAACTGCTCCGGATCAACTCTACTTGTGGGTCCAAGGCAACCTTTCGCATGGGCTTTTGACAGATTCTTCCCGGAAGCCTTCAACCGTGTAAATGAGCGCTTCCACTCACCACATTGGGCAATTATACTGACAGCAGTGATTGCCTACCTGTTCATACCGTTAAGCCTTGGCAACGTTTTCGTGGCAACGGTAGATGCAACATTCATCTTCATCCTTAGCCAGCTCTTAATAGCCTTTGCAGGCGTAATATTGCCCTATAGACGCCCCGACATTTGGGAAAGAGGGTTTAAGGCCACTTTTGCCGGCATACCAGCAATAACTATATGTGGTGCTTTGGCAATTTTCTTCTGGACTTGGGGATTAGCAGTAGCCGCGTCTTGGCTGACTGCTTGGGGCATGGCCTATCTGGCCTTATGGATTTTCATAGGCTCCCTAATATGGTTCGCCTTTGCAGAGCGCAACAGAAGAATGGGCATCGCGCTGCAAGATATCTACGGCGAAATACCGCCAGCGTAAACGCTAATTACCCATCTTTTTCTCTAATTTTAGCATCAACTATTGCAAGGTAATATCCATGTAAAATTCCCGGCTTCTTAACAACTTTTATACCTTCATAATCAGTTCTCTGCAGCTTAATCTTATAATCTTCAGGTTTTAACTTGTACTTCTCAATATTTGCCCTTAACTTGTCAATATGGTATTGAACAGCCTCCTTCAACCTTCTTTTCATAGCCTCTTCTTCCTTTACGCCGCTTTCCTCGGCAATTTTTTTAAGCTCATATTTGGTTAGGCTCAGCATAAGCAAAGTTACATCCGCTAGAATGAGAAGCAAAATTATACTTGGAAAGGACAAAAAAGTCCAATACATCCACATAAAGCTTGGAGGAAGAATTACACCCCTCTGCCATAGAATGGCTAATACAACCACAATCATGAAATAGATTAATGTGACAAAATTTAGGATCCTGTTCACCCTTATCATTTTTCTAACCTTGCCAGATTGCCCTATCTTCTTCAGAACTTTTTGGGTTTCTTTACTAAAATATTTTAAGTATGACGAGTTTAAACTGACCGTTTTAGTTTTCATCAATAACTCTTTTGGATCGTGAACTGAAGCTCCTCTCAAACCATCAAAGTAGCTAATTATAGAAACCAGCTCATTCGATATTTTCTGAGCCTTTTTCATATCCTCTTTAGTCCATTTCACTTAGGCTAACCTCAAACATTGCAGCAATAGTATAGTACAAACGTGGCAGGATAAGATTATTAAGACTTTAAGTTGGATTTATAGCCTAACTTCCTTGTACCACTTCTTCTTCGTTCCAACCTGTGCTCTCTTCAGCCAATCCTTGGTTTTAGGCTCCTCATCTACATACTTTAAGATTTGGTCAATCTTTGATGTTACATCGGCAATATCTTCTGCGGTAAGTTGCTGGTACATGGGGCAGGCAGCCCTAATTTTTTTCAGGTTGGTTGTAGCCGTGTACCAGAATCCCCAATCATTTGCAAACAACTTAGCCATATATCTTGCATTGATTGTTTCCGGCGCGTCGGCATCCCCAATTTTGTGGTCTCTTAGGAGGACTATGACATCCTTGGCATCTTTCTCTGTGAATTCGACTATTTCCAGCTTAGTCAGCAGCAAATCGACTAATGATGCTGTTGGATAGTCTAGGTGGAACCTGTTGCGAAAATCCACTTTGTGGCATAGATCCAACGCGTCATAGAAAATGTCAACGTCAACCTTTCCTCTGTAGACTTGGCGATTTCTGGTTCCCACACCGCTCGTGAAGAAAAAGATGTAGGAATCAAACTTCCAACCCCTTGTCTCAAAAAACTTCCTAATTTTCGCCCTCTCTTTATCCGGAGCCACAAAATCTATGTCTGGAAACTCCTGTCCCTCAATCCTCTTTAGCCTTTTGTGAAGGTCTATGGCCATGGGGGAGGAGTGAATTCTAATGGCTGGGCCGCCTATCAGCCTAAGCGTTAGCCCTTCCCTTTTAGCCTCCTCCACAAGGTCTATGGCCATTTTTACAATTTCCTCAGACAACACTTGCTTCTTTTCCTTCTCCTCCATTAATCATCCCTCCACCTTCCACCATTTTTCAATGCCATCTTTTGTGAGGTCGATGATGAAGCCTCTAAGCACTCCTTCACTATATTCTGATCCGGGATTTATGGCTAAGGTTTTTCCTATGTAATCTGAAGCGTAGGATTCATGGATGTGACCGTGCAAGCTTAAAAGGGGCTGATTTTCCTCTATGAATCTTCGTACAGCTTTGCTGCCCACATTATCATAAATTATTCGCCCTAAGAAGACAACAGGCTTTAAATTCTTGTCCAATTTTGGAGCTAAATCCAGTTTGGTGCAGTATGGTGGACAGTGGAAATTTAGGATAACTTTTCTCCAGTCGCCAGAAAACATGTTCTTTACCTTTTCCAGTTTTTTCCACAGCTCTTCCTCCGGGGCCTCTCGAGGCGTTTCCCATGGTGTGGGGTTAACCCATTCGAAACTTAGCATTTCATAGTCAAGGCATAGGTTGACGACTTTTTCCAGCGGGTATACAACGCGGTCCTCGTGAGCCTTTATCAATTCATCAATTTCAAAGGAATCATCATTTCCAGGCATCATAACGACAGTAACATCTTTGGGTAGTTTTTCGTCAATCATGTTAAGCCATCTATTAAGCCTCTCCTTCATATAATTGTGGAATAATTCGTCAACCCTTTTCGGATTCTTCATAAGCTCGTCATACTCGTCTTTACTGCAAACATGAGTGTAAAACCCGCTGAAAGTGATCTTGTCGATTAGCTTTTTTAGGTCATCTTCTCCGCTAGCGTTTATCCATCGCCCATAAACCATAGTTTTGTATCTGCCGGGTTCTTCCTCGATTATCGGAATTATAAGTTTCCCTGTTAAATCGCCGCACAACAATAAAACGTTTGCCTTATACACTTTGGGAATTGAAAGCCACTTCCGCCAAACCATTTCGCTTCCATGTATGTCTACAGCATGAAACAGTCTAACCTTTTCAGCCATCGCAAAGACCTAGGAAATGCTTCACCCTTGATCATATATTTATCTTACTCTTTTAAAAGCAATA
>CALJDG010000053.1 GCA_938023865.1 uncultured archaeon
AAATGGAGCGCTTGTAACCTTGGTTTTAAAGCCAAGCAGCATAAACCCAGTAACACGCACAACCGACAATCAAGGGCGCGTTGTCTTTGAAGGCGTTTTGGCAGGCAGCTACGATATTCGTGTAAGCAAGGATGGATACCAGCCAGAAACAGAGCAGGGAATAACCGTATATGCTGGTCAAACAACAATGTGTACGGTGCAAATTCTAAAAATTGAAGGAGGAGGCTCTATTATGGACTTTTTAACTTCACCATTAATGATTGGCGCTGTAATCATAGGTATATCCATCATAGTGGCAATCGTCATAGTTATTCGAAGAAGAGAAGCAGAAGAAATGTAGAAGCATACTACATCATTAAATTGTTGCTCAAATCTATGGAGTTTGATATCTGTTTAGATGATGACATGCGAAGAAGGCTGAGGTGATAAGTTGCTGGATGCAAAAACTAGGCAATAATTTTAGGATGCGTCTTCTGTTTTTTCCTAGTTTTAGCTTTTTTGAAAACATCCTTTTCATAGAAAACATTGGAAGCATTTTTGTAAATCCACTTTTTGCCCTTACAATGGTTTTTATACATAATGTTATTGTGGTTTCTCTAATTATTATTGGAATGAGCTTCTATGTCGAGTTTGTCACTGCTTTTCTCCCAAAAAGAGAGATAGAATACATAGTGCTTAATCATCCACGCATCTTCGCAGTAATATTCACATTAATTATACTCGTGATAAGTATTTTGAGGATTTACTGGCTTCTTTATGGGCGAATCTTGATGGACGTGATCGCAATAATTATGCTGATTAGCCTCCCCCACGGAATTGTTGAGGCATATGGTATATACAAAGCCATACATGAAACTCTTGCCAATAAATTGTCGAACAAGGCGTTAACTAAAATCTACTTGATTTTCCTCTTGGCAGCAATTCTTGAGGTCAGCTTCGTCCAAACTTTAAAACTTCAAACATCCTAATTTAGTTAATTTTTAGGCTCTTATTTCCCTCTTGTTTTATACGTTGCATGTTTCTTGGATAGGGGAAACATTCCTACTATAATATTTTCATGTTCTGCTGGTGATTTTTGAATGCTTTGCTGAATATTTTCAGCTGATTCTTCGCTTTTATGTATCATAAATAATCGAACATTTAATTGGGCTGAGGCTGCCATAGCCTTGTCTTCGCCTGTAAAAACGTAATTCCAAAGTTTGCCCTTGTCATCCTTATCGACTAGAACAATTATTTTTGGCATTTTTACTCAGCCTATTAATTGCCTGATGGGATTGTTATTGTTTGTTAATATGCATAGATATCTGGTGCTAATAGATTGTCAGTTTTTAGCGCTGATGGTATCGTTTTCCGTATGAAAACTTGTACAGTCAGCGGTCTGAGATTTATTCAAAATTATGAAATTATGCACGTTAAGAAAATATTGCTTTAAAGTTTTTGAACTGCGTAAGCAACTGTAGATTTGATTGTAACATGTGCTTTTCTGCTTGATGGTTATCTGTACATTATGACGTAGGGATTTAAAAAGTGATAGAGAGCTATTAGCAATGTTACATATGTTAAAGTGTAGGCTAGAATTCTTATTTTTCTTTTAGAAGCTATTTTTGGAAAAAGCTTTAATTTTAAGTATGGTACTATAAGGGGCACCTTGCTTTTATATTCTAAGTATTCTTGGCCGAACGTCCTCTCTAATTCGGATTCCTCATATTCGGCTAAAACTAGGTACAGATAGCCTAATGTAAGCCAAACCAGGTAATTTATAAGACGCCAACCTGATATGGCAAAGCCAAGGGTCCATATAATTATGCCAAGGTACTGCGGATGCCTTACAACTCCATAAAACCCTCTAGTGAGAAGTGTTCGCCCTTTTCTGTTATGTGATAGCAGCTGGAATAGGCTGAGGCTATATATGACAAGTCCTGCTGCGATCAATGTGTAGCCCGTAATGCCTACTGCGAACTGCACACTTTCGTTTGGGAAGCGAATGAAGCCGTGAATCAGCATATTGGCAAAATCAAAATCTGTTAATGCAAGCCATGGAGTATAAAAAACGCCTATAACTGAGAAAAATGGGATGAACATGGGCAATAATACATTGAAGAGCACCGGGAAATACAAAACCCAACCTATAAAGGTTGCTGATCTTGAAAGTTTAAACTCTAGAAACAAAGAGAGGAGGGCAGACGCGGTGGCGATCAGACCTAAAAACACCAGGAACCAAGCATCTTCTTCAAATAGTGCCACATAACCTTCTAGGGAGGGCAAACTGAACCCAAATCTGGAAACCCAAGTATATATTAAGAAAACTGCAACAATGAATACTACAATGAACTCGTATTTTTTAGGCATGGTTTGCACCGGGGGAAAGAATGATCTGTAAATGCATAAGAACATTTTCCTTTTAGCTGAACTTTTCATCCATTGTTGAAGAAATGTTTGTACTTTATTGTTCGCCCGGGAGTTGCTTATCCGTAATAGGCCATGAAAATCTGGGTCGGAATAACTTTAGTGATTTAGAATCAGAATTTTATGTGCCTAACCTTTTTCCAGAAACTTATTTTTTAAATTGTATGAAGTGGGCTAACGGGGCTTTGAGATTTAAGATGGATGAGGAGTTAGTTGCCAGCGAATTAAAAGGGAACACTTTACGTGTTTATTGGTTTCTTTTGCAGTTTCCGAAGGATTCAGTTGGGCCCCGCGTTGTCCAAAGGAAGCTTGGCTTTTCAAGTCCTGCTTTGGCTGTTTATCATTTAGAAAAGCTTGTTGAACTTGGATTGGCTGAAAAAGTTTCCGGAGAGTACCGCTTAACGAAAACTGTTAATGTTGGAGTCCTTAAACAATTTTTGAGAATTGGAGGTTTTATTATTCCTAGATATGTTTTATATGTTACTCTTTTTGTAACCCTTTTAGTGTTTTTTGTTATTAATTTTAGGGAAATCAACTTTTACAGTCTTTACGCGTTGATTTTTGGGTTGCTGGGCACAGGTATACTGGTTTATGAAACTTTTCGGGTCTGGAAAAGTAGGCCCTATTAAAATGGAGGTTTATTGGCAATTATATAAAGTGGGAGAGTTAGCGTATTATTGGACGTTTTTGGACGTGTTTGTAGCCGCATTCGCATTTGAAGCCTACTATTTTGTTTTTACGTTTTATTTCACGCATTTTTTGGGCTTCGCATCCTGTTTTTGTTTTGTGGATTTTCCATAGTAGCTGTGCTTCTTCACGGGTCATTGGCGCGAAGGTTTTTAGTGAAGTTAAGTACCAGGCTGCATAAATTATGAAAAATCCAAGCATAAGCGGAGCCATCATAGGAGAAAAAAAGGGCATTAGCATGTCAAGCAAGTACTTAACGACATCCATTCTGGATTTTACCCTCCGGCTTTTACTACAGCTTTAACAACCGGTTTGAGGTTGAGGTTGCGATTTCTTGCTATGTTAACCGTGTCTGGTTCTAAATCGATCGTCACCGTTATGGCTCCTCCGGTTTCCATTTTTAGGTGCGGTTTAAACAGAACTTTTATCTCTTCGCTTGGCACCCTTAAATCTGCAACTTCGCCGTTGACAAACGTGGCGTTCGCCTTTAAAACATGCATCCTTAGCATTGTGTAGTTTCCAGCCGGGACTTCTGTAACGGAAAGACACATTGAAATGTTTTGAAGCGCCAACAAGTCAAAATATATTGGTCCTCCACCCAGTAGCTCTAAATCTGTCCATTTTCCTCCAGACCCGTGGATTGAAAGTTTATCTATTGTTAAATTGAGATTTCTCAAGTCCGCTGGAGCATCAGTCACTAGAATTATTAGCGTGCCAAATTCTCTGCCAGGTGTTCCGCTAGGACCACCAGGTCCGCTTAGCGGATTGATTACTGGAAATTTTACGCCTGAAAAAGATAGGCTGGCAATTATTATGACTGCGATTAGTACGCCTGCTGTTGCGTAGGCGCCTATCTTAATTTTATTTCCAATTCCCAAATTTTTCACCTGAAATATTAATGTGAAAATTAAGATTTAAGACAACGTTTTTGAACGAGGCGTTCAAAATTTTGAACAGGTTTAAAGGTTAAGTTTTTTGCGCTTCTCCTTTTCTCGGGCGTATTATTAGAAGTGTTATGGCGGAGCCTGCCAGCGCACATGCCCCGCCTAGAAGTATGCAGGCGGCGATTAATGTTAGCGGTATGGTTGCTTCAACGTTTGTTATGCCTGTTGGTTTGATATATTCTTCTGTTATCATTAAATCCCTTGTAAGCCAACTAATTTTGCCCTCATACTTTAGAACAGTTAGCCATGCGCCGTCGTCGAATAGTTCTCCAATTCTTAGGTCTATTTTGCATAGTTCGCCTTTTGAAAGTGGGAATTCTATGGGCTTTGGAGCCTTTCCCAAGATTTGGTAGTAGGCTTTCTCAAACAGCATGTAGTTGCCGTTTATTTTTTCTTTTGTCAAAAGGAATAGGGTTATTTTTGTTTCACCTTTAACTGGGCTCGTTATAGCTAGCGGATAGTAGAGGAAGTTTGATTCAAACCTGTATAATATTGGTTCTATGCTTTTTTCCTTGGACGTGACTGTTATTAGGTCCAGTACATAGTAGCGGAACCCTTTGCCCATATAATCCTTCAATGGCTTTTCAAATTCTCCTAGGGAAACCGTACCCTCTATTCCGTTGTCTTTTAAGAACTGCCCAATCCATTCCACTAGTTCTCTGGCGTTTTCCGCCTTAACAACTGTTATGTTGTGAGCTCCTATTTGTTCATGAAAGATTATTTCTACGCTTCCACTTCTGGCTTCGCCTTTAGTTGAATGCATAAATTGGTTTAATCCCTCTTGCCAGATCAAGCTTTGAATTTCCTCGAATGAAGCGAAGCTAGCAGCCTCTATTTCTGGTTTAGACGGCAATGGAAGCAACTCCAGCACTAGGGCTTCGCTGGACGCTGTTACATCCGTTGAAAGTATTAGAATTTCCTCAGCTCCGTTCCATGCTATTATGGCTTTTTGGCCTGGCTCATAAACTGAAACTTGGGGCTGAATGGGGATTATTCCCCGGTCAGCATAAACCAACGGATAAGATAGAGCAGTTAAGGCAAAAGCGAGCAAAATGAATAATCTAGTAAATGCTTTCGGCATTTCTATTCTCTACAAAAATTGTGTTGCCAGCCTAATAAATCTAGATTTTGGAACAGCTTATAAAACGCCTTTTCCCTTTGCTGTTTTATCAGCTGGCGATTTTTTGCGCAGTTTATGAGCAATTTCTGCTATTAGAACTCCCATGAAGGCTAGTATTAGGCCTTGAAAAAGTGTTGTCTGTAAGTTCATAGAAGTCATGGAGTATGTGGTGTAATATTGTATCCCGCCGTTTGGAATTTGGGCTGGCGGATTTATTATTGTGGGCGGGGTTTTCAGCGTTAATGTCAGGTTTACTCCTCTTAGCAGCATTAATATCAAAACAACTAGAACTAAAATAAATGCTGTAAAAGGCGGCTTAAGCAAATCGTAAATGTCATGGGAATTCACCCTTCTTGTGGTTAAAAGCCACATAACCCCGCCTGGAACTATTAGGGCGTATAGAAATGTTGAAAATCCGATGGCGACAAAAAACAGCACTGATGGCACAGTCAATTCATGTATAATTAAGTCAGCAAAATAAGATATCCAGAAAACAGGGTTGACAAAAATAAGCACAAAGCCTACGAAACCGATGATTATGGCGTCCGACATGTTCAGAGGCTTCGGCTCGCCTTTCTTTTCTGGAAACTTCTGAAGGAGAAGAGCCGCCATATGCCCCTTCTCTGTTAGGCGATATTTCCCCTCCTGGTCTTTCGCAATTAAGTCGCCCAAAATTTTTAAATGATAATTAAACTTGCCAGTATTAGCCACCTCAACAAGGTTCATTAATTCAACGTAGGACAAGCCTTTTTTCTCGTAAAGCGCAAGGATTATTTTACGCCTAACTGGATGGTTAAGAACATCGGTTAAAGAATCAAAATCTATGCTCAAATGTTAAGTCTCCTTTATCTAATGTAATAAATTAAACAGAAAACTGATTTAAGGTTATTTGACTAGAAAACTTATCAAAAATTAATCAACAAAACCTGAAAAATTATGTGCGTATAAAATTCGCCGGAAGTAGCCCCGCTTGGAACATTCAGTATTAATTTTACCGAAACTGTGTCGGTTTGATTAGACCAGTTGTATGATGTTTTTGGACTTTGTATCTCATCGGTTAAAGTCCATCCGGAAGGAAGAGATGAACTATTCCAACCTTTTGTTGTAACTGGAAAAGCACTTGGTGGAAGTTCCAGCTTACCGGTCCATCCCAAAGTAACTGTTACGTTTGTACTTTCTCCTGAGGCAACGGTTGCCGAAAACTTTGAAGGATTGTAGGTAAACGAGTCTTTTTTGCATTCTTCAGCTTTTGCTGTCATTATGGATGCTGCGGCCAGTGTAAGCGCTAATTATAGCAATAGTACTATTGAAAGTCCTCTTGCCATTATAATGTATCCTCCTAGAAAAGGGAAGTTTTAGGAATCCTAAAAGTAGTGTTTCCAAACCCGAAATATTTCGATAATACTCACTTACTCCTTGTTTATTTGCCCGATGCTTTCTGAATAACCTTATAAGTGAACTTGAAGAACCTTTCAAAGCGATGAAACCATATTGCTTGCCCTCGGCGATGTAAAATATAAAGTTTTAATTTGTTCTAAACAGTGGTTTTTTAAGTAGGCTTGCGCCTTTTTGTATTGATGGCTTAATGCGTTTCTGGCTTCCAACCCTAATTCTAGCATCAGTTTTAGTAGCAGCCATTGCAGGCTTTCTCGTTTTCAGATTTTCCTCCATTCAAAACATTTACTACACAACCAGTAAATCCGAACCGTATATTAAAGGTCTGGAGAAAACAACCGATATTAAAATTGGCTTATATCCCGGAAC
This sequence comes from uncultured archaeon, assembly GCA_938023865.1. Taxonomy (GTDB): domain Archaea; phylum Thermoproteota; class Bathyarchaeia; order Bathyarchaeales; family Bathycorpusculaceae; genus JAGTQI01. The sequence continues at coordinate 6,922 of CALJDG010000053.1, forward strand.
TTCGGATAAGCGGGTTTTTCAGATGTACACAGGAAACGTAAAGAGCTTCCACATCACCGTAAAAAATTTTTCGGACAAGCTCCTATTAGCAAGTCTTTCCGGCGAACTAATTGAAAAGACTCCATACAACCTATCACCATCAACATGGGACCCTGAGGCCCAATTTGCGGTTTGGGGCTTAAATATAACAACCCCATCATCGATTCATCCAGGAGAATATAGCATAAGCCTTGCAATAAAAGTTTCAAACAGCCTTTCCTCCAAAGAGTACTCATACATAATCAGGGTGATTGTTGAACCCTTAAAGGACGTTTTACCATTGAAATCATGTCTAATCATAACCTTAGACAAAGAAGCATATTTTCAAGGTGAGGTCATACAAATAACAATCAAAAACCTTTCAAACCAAACTGTATGGTTCACAGACACGGCCTGCAATCTATACTTTGAAAAGTTTAACGACAACTGTTGGGAGTTTTACGACGCAATGATTGGCGGAGCGGCAATAACCCCCCTACAACCAAAAGAAACTAAACAATTCACGTGGAGGCTAGGCAACAGTGGACGTCCATATCCACCAGGGCGCTACAGAGTTGGAACTAAAGGAGTCTATGCAGAGTTCAAAGTTTTAGAAGCTGAACCAAGCCTTGCAGAACTAAAGAGCACTTTGATAAAATTTTTGGACACAACAACCGAGTCCATAAAGATTTATTATCCGCCATTGAAATTTTGGAGGTTTACAAAAACAAGCTCGGCGGCCATATTGTATTCGTTAATTATACCACTTTGTGTACGGGACACCCACATTTTATGTGTGAGACAATAGAAAACCACACTGCCGTATTCACCTTAAACAACGAAGGCGAAGTAGTTTCTGCATTTTGTGTTTGGGGAAGCTTCCACAATGGCAAAATTTGGGATTTAATAAACCAGAGGTGGATAGAAACGGATAATGGGTGACAAGGTGCAAATGACCAAATTATTTAGTAAAAACACCATGTTCAACATGTTCAACATAACCATGAATAAAAGCCTATTCTTTTATCTGGGGCTTGGACTAATCTTTTTAGGGCTTATCTGTTTTCCGGCAAAAATTTTGGTTATAACTCAGCCTGAAACGCCTGAAACTGATTTGCTTTGGATGGGCCCCATGTACGCTTTAATAATATGGCTTTGGAGCCTCCCAGACATAACGTTAGGCATATTAGAATCCACAACTTCAAGAAAGACTGTTCTAATACGGCTTATCCCGCTCTTGCTTCTCATGGCCCAAACTGCCAGGAATCTTAGCGCACCTTCAAAATGAACGACATCGACTTATTCGTTTATCGCTACCGCATAAAAACATGGCTAATATTTATCCTCGCAATTCTATTTTTGAACTATTACATGCATCTATATCATTAAAAGATGGCCCATTTTAAAAGCTTCTTCTAAGGCTTAATAAAGCCGAATGCATATGTAATTTAAAATACTTTTAAAATGATCCCTTTCCTATGGGAGAGGGCACTCCTCAAGCTTTATGTATTGCATTAACATCGTATTCTCTATTATTAGGAAATCAATATAGCCAAAAAGTGCTGTTGTCACCATCCATCTTCAAAACGTGATTTAGAAAAAGGCTTTTCAGCAAAGTAATTATCACGATAAGTGCGAAAAGAGAAGCCTCTGACGAAGGCTTAAAGCTCGGTCATTCTTATGCTCAAATTATTTGGAAAATCCTAGAAGAAGAACTTAGGGTTGGAAATTAAAAAAGTTTAGCCTTTTGCCTCTAGAAGGTTGGCTGAGGCGAAAACATATCGCGGGCTGATACTGAGATGCTTTTATTTGCAAGAGGTAAAGGTGTTGAGCTTTTGGTCGATAAGAAGGCGCTTTTAGCTATTGCACGGATGTTTGGGCTTAAGACTTGGAGCACCTGGGCTGTTCTTATTGGAAGCCTAAGCATGGGTTATATTGAAGTTTCCAATTATCCAAGCAGCCATTAAAGACTTGGGCGAAAAAGACACACTAAAAGAACAAGTTGCATAACTGTTGAAAGCCGCCGACCTCATGGCACACAAACACAAGCAAAAAGGAACTACTTCAACACTTTAGCTAATACTACTCAGTCCAGCTTGATGACATTGCGCACATTAACTTTTAAAAGTTAACATGCCATCTTTTAAACTGTAGATTTTATCTGCTGCCTCAACAATCTTCTCGTCATGCGTTGCAACAATCACCGTTGCTTTCCTCTGCCTGTTCACCTCTGCCAGTAGATCCACTATTTCTTTTGCTGTTTTAGAATCAAGCTCGCCTGTAGGCTCATCAGCAATTATAATTTCTGGATTATTCGCCAAAGCTCTAGCTATGGCAACCCGTTGCATTTCGCCCATGCTAAGCTCTTTGGGTCTATGATGCATTCTGTTGGCTAAACCCACAACTTTAAGAAGTTTCATAGCGTTTTCATTTTGTTCTTTTCGGCTCTTTCCAACTAAAGCCATTGGAAGCTCAACATTTTCTATGGAAGTTAAAGTTGGTAGCAAATTAAATGTCTGAAACACAAAGCCCATCCTTAAAAGCCTAACTTTTCGACGTTTTGCATTATTCCAGCTTGAAGTGTCTTCTTCATCTACAAAGATCTTGCCATATGTGGGCCTGTCATTTAACCCTATTAGATTTAGAAGAGTTGTTTTTCCAGACCCTGAAGGTCCAGTTATTGCTATAAACTTTGCCTCATCGATTTCAAGGTTAACACCGTTGACGGCTATTACCTTTGAATTGCCAACATGAAAAATCCTTGTTAAATCAACCGTTTTAATTTCCATTAATATTCCGCCCTCAAAACCTCAGCTATGCGCATTTTCGTAGCGTTTACCGCTGGAAGAACTCCGCCGAGGCAGCAAACCATCATGACTGTTGCAAAAATTTGAATCATGTAGACGGGTGTCACTATGTCAAATAGTCCTGGAAGAAAAAGATGTAACGGTATATTGGTGTACAAGCTTACTAACACAACGGCAGCTATGGAACCAAACATTAATCCAAAAATTCCGCCTAACATGCCAATCAAAACCGCTTCAAAAATGATCATGCGGAAAATGTAACTTATTGGCGCGCCTAAAGCGTCTAAAGTTGCAAAGTCCCTACGCCTTTCCGAAACACTCATTAGGTTTACAGTCATGACGAGTATGTGACTCATAATGAAGACAACAGATTGTATGCCAATAATCCAGCTTTCAATTTGAGCGAAAATTGGCTGAACTATATCGTTTCTCTCCTCCTCCGTTAAGGCTTTAATAGAATTCTTATAGTCTTCATGATTTTCTATGACTTTTGCCAGGTCTTGTGGCGCGCAGCCCTTAACTGGTTTTATTAAAATCATGTTGGCTCTGTCTTGGTAGCCATAGATTTTTTGAGCAAGTCGTAAAGGCATAATTAGGAAGCGGTCTAAAACAGGTGATTTTGTTCTAAAAACTCCAGTCACCGTTAGGATGTGCCCGCAAATCTCCAGTGTTTCCCCCGCAGCCAAATTATATTGTTTTGCTAATGAGTTGCTTATAATTACCTCGTTGCAAGTTTCGTTCACAGGAAAACGTCCTCCACTCTTCAATGTAATAGGCCCGAGAACATTTTGCCATTTGTCAACCGGTAAGCCAAGGCTGAAGTTTTCTGGCACTGGCACTAAATTGTTTCCAAGATAAATTGAAGGTGTAACTAGTAGAGCTGGAACCGCATCTTCAACTTCTGGAAAGCTTTCCTTTAAATCCTTAGCTAGATTTTCAGGGAGCATGCCTCGAGTTATTGGTATTGCCTGGATCACTATCGCTCCTTTTGTCACAACCATAATTTGTCCAGTAAAGAGCATGTTCATACTCTTAATTACGGTTATGTAACGTGACGTTGTGGCGCCAACAGAAATAACAAAGGCTGTTGCTAAGGCTACGCCTAAAACACAAAGGCCTGTCCTAAGCTTTCTTCGGAACAAGTTGCGAAAACACAATGTTAGTAGCCTCATCTCAAAATATATAAACTATCTAAATATTTATAAAAAATTTACACATATTAATAGTGTTCAGTCCAGGAGATTCCGAAATGAAAAGAAAAATATGCATTTCGATCGGCGCAATTCTTCTACCGTTGTTGGCAATCTCGCTACCGCCTTTTTATAATATGGCAAAAGCAGACAATGATGCCACATTAACCGAAAATGTCTATGCTCCATCGGGAGATATGCAGATTAACTTTACCGTCTACCCCAACGGCACATTGACACTAGACGGCTTGTTCAATCTAACGCACATGTACAAACAAGGTACCGTTCCATTGATAAACGCCTCATTAAATCTCGTAAGAACCGGAAGCACGACAACCGGTTACCTTAACGGTGTTTCACTCTTACCAACCGATAACATTTTCCAATGGCCATTTAACTCTACAACTGCACTCTCTAAATCAAAAACACAGAACGGTCAATCAAACACCACATTAACCCTAACGATGTTAATGCCGCATGATGCAGGTGGAAACTATCCCGTCAACTCAAGCGATTTTACGTTAACAGGACTTTACAGTAATGGTTTGCTCAACTTCAATCTATTGATAGAAACGAAACTGCCGACCTCGTATAGATCGATGTTCCCATTCAACGCCACAGACTTAACGGTGAAGGCGAATTTAGAAAATGGTGAATACACCGGGAACACAACATTCTACATTATACCTTTCATTCCAGGCTTTTTAAACATAGTAGCAGACTTCAATGGAAACAAAACGGGACTTCGACTTACAGACCATATAAACATAACATACGGCGACTATCCATCTCCAATAGGCAAGATAAACTCTACAATTCTTGAGGGGCTTCTTGCACAATTAAATAGTACTCTTCCAGGACCCAACGGCTTAATTGCCAACACGACCAATGGACTAATCATATGCACACGGTTAAACACGAAAAAGACAGAGTGGCCTGATGGCAACGGCGCAGAAATTAGTTATGAAGCCACTTTGCATGGAAACTTTATAATGCTTTTTGCCAAACTAAACCAAATGATATTTCGTGGCAGCCCGGGGTTAGAACAGTTCACCTACGCATTATTAGATTCGGTTTTCTCCTCTCTTGAAAAAGCCTCTTTAACGTTAGACTATTACCACGCATTTGGAAAAGCCACGGCAGACATAACAGCGTCGTGCAACGTTAAAGCATTATGTAGAAACGCGTTAGAAAAAGTGCCGCCCACAGTTCCATCAGAAATCAGAACACAGATTACGGCATACCTTAAAGCATTAAACGCTACGGCCTATGCCACCAAAAACTTCAATTTGAATATGCAATACTCCAGCAGCACACGAAAGTTAACATTAAATACTCTAATGTTGATAAACAGCGCTCAACTGGAAAAAGACATAATCCCATTACTGCCAGAAACAGCCCCATCGGAACAGCTACGCCGAATGTTCGAGAAATACTTGAGTGTTAAATATTGCAATTTAACACTATACGCTGCCACACTAAACTATACAAATGGAAGAACAAGCTTTACTGCAACATGGACCATGGAAGGCAGCCTCAAATCAGAGCTAAACCACATAAAACGTTTCTACATAGACTATTGGAACGCCACCAACCCGATGTATATGCCATGGCAACTGTGCATGCTTAAGGAGACAATAATTGATGCAAACAACTTTTCAGCTGAAATTAAATTGGGAAAGGACAGGATGCTCTTTAGCTTCAATAGCTTAATTCTCCAACCACCAATAGATGTGGTTGACAATATAAGGTTCAAACTATATAGGTTTTTTGACATGACAAGCCACGATCCATACGAGCCACCACGAGAATTCCAAAAACTTAAAGTAACAATAATGGGCGCCTTCAACGGAACTCACACGGTTATGTTATATGCACCATCCACCCTGCCACAACCAAACGCAGTTTCAACAGACTTTAAAACTATGACCTGGGAAAATGTTTCAATGAGCAGCCTAAAAGATTTAGAGTTCCGCAGAGCCTACCAACAAGCGATAAACTATTTCGGAATACATAATCTCATGATCTTCACAAACTCTACAGTAAGTAGTTTCAGCTTTAACCCAGACCTTCCAGGAATAAGCTTCAACGTTACTGGCGCTGCGGGAAAGGGCTTCTGCCAAATAGCAATTCCACGAACATTTCTTTACGCAAGCCCCACGGAATGGACTGTAAAAATTGACGGACAAAAGCTAAATCCAGACGAGTACGTAGTAACAGAAAACAGCGACTACGTCTTCATAACTTTAAACTACGCCCATTCAAGCCGTCTGATAGAAATTATCGGAACATGGATTGTGCCAGAATTCAACCCAAATGTTATCCTAATAATACTTGCATTAGTCGCTGCAATATTTACTTTTTATCAAAGAAAAAATATAGCTAAGATAAAAATGAAATGCCAGAGCATAACCAAGATTTTCAAGAAAAATTCTCTTTAACCTCCATTTTTAGTTGTTCAAGGTCTAATAACAGACTGTTTTAAACTTTCACAGCAATTTTTCTTCATAGCCGTAAACCTCCCAGGAATGCTATTAACATTTTAGTATTTAGCAAAATTAAACCCTTATTTGTAGGCTTTTACCGCACCTAGATCCATTTAAAACTGAATAATGTCAGCGGAGAAGGACTTTAAATACTAAAATTGTCAACCCTTGTAGTTGGTGGTTTGAATTGCCTCTAGTTCAAGTTTCAGTTTGGGCTGGCATGAGCGTCGAAAGTAAACGCGAAATCGCAAAAGGAATAACCAAAGTTTTCGAGGAAATCGGAATACCAAAAGAAGCTGTAGAAATAATCATTTACGAAGCGCCAAAAACAAACTGGGCAACAGGCGGAGAACTACACTCAGAATCAGAGAGACTCTCAAAAGTGAAAGTGCCATAACCATATCTTTCAAGTTCTAATCCTAAACCTTTCTCTTTCCACAAATTTTTCTTTTCCTTTCACAAATCAAAAATTCCATAAAGTTTAAATTTTTCCGAAAATAAGAATTTATGGTGTTTAAAAGTGGTTCTGGCAAAAGTTGACGCGCAAAGAAGAATATACATTCCTAAAGAGTTGGCGTTTAAAGCGGAGAAGGCTATTATTGTGCCTTTTGGTACATCTTTTCTTCTAATTCCAGTACCTGAAAAAATTATTGAAATAGACGTTAAGACCTCGATACAGGAGCTAAAACAAAGGGCTGAAGAAAAAGGTAAAGATGAAGCAGCATTAAAAATGAAGAAACACGAGCAAAATTAAGGTGAAATATTTGCTTATAGAATCTGATATATTCATTGCCTACATTAAAAAGGAAGATCGCCTTAAAAAAGCAGCTACTGCAATAATAAACGCTGTCGAGAACTGTAAGTTAACTCCAGTTCAAGCCTCAACAGAGGTTTTCCATGAGCTCTACTATGTTTTCTCAGATTATGCATCACTGCAAACAATAATAGCCAACGAGGCAAGAATCGCCACGATTAAAAACTTAATGTATATTTTACCAGATTACGCTATTTACCTTGCTGCTCTAAACATAATGGACACTTATGGAGTAACCTCCATCTTTGACGCTATATACGCAGCAACAGCTCTAAGCGCCAAAGTACCAGATCACACCATAATATCAACGGACAAAAAATACGACGTCATTAAAGGGTTAAAGAGAATTGATCCGCAAGAACTCAAAATCTAAATCTTCAAAGAGATAAAAACCATTACAATAATACAATTCCCGGTGCAAGCGCAAAATTATAAGGTAATAACTTATAGCTTAAACCATAGATAATCCAGTGAGAATAAAATGTCAGTCTCCAGCCTAATTCTTCCTTTCGCCGTACAAGCCGAAAGCCTCGAACCCCTAAACACTGAAATGGAGACTGCCGTAATACTTGTTTTGACTATAACTAAACGTGGAAAGCTCAGTTTCGTATCTAAACTGCATTATCCCATATGGATTATCCCTTGGGGAGAAAAATCCCTCATATTAGACGGGCTAAACAGTTTTTCAACTCAAATTTATTATCAAACATTGCCAAACCTAGAAGGCTTCCTTGAAGAAATAGAACAAAGCGCCCGAAACAGACAACATTTCAAGCTTTCATTAGAAAAACATGAAAAAACCTTCAACGACTTCGCCGAAAACATCGAAGTAAAAATTGAAGGCTTAATTTCTAACAGGGAAATGCTTCCCGCCATCACTGAATACATTAAGGAAGCCACACCCATAAAGCCAAATGAAAACCAAATATTTGCTTCTATACCAACCCAGCTAGACGAACAAACAGCCATTGAAAACGCCAAAAAACTCTTCAACCTCCACAACAGAACACGCACAGACATAATGGGATTAGAATACACAAAAAAAGCGCTAAATGAAACCGTAAACCTCCACGAACAAAAGATAATAAAGGAAATCAATTTTGCTCAAGAAATCTACAACAAGAAAATATCCGAACTACAGCCAACAGTAGAAGAAAAAGTCAAAAAATTAGAGGAAAAACAGGAGGCAGAAATCGCCAAAATCAACAAAATATATGGAAGGGTATTAGAGGTTAAGGAAAAAGAAAGAAACAAACTTGAACGCGAACTGCAAAAGCTAGAACTTCAGAAAGCCGAACTAACAAAAAAGCGGGACATATACAGAAAAAGAAACAACAAAATCAGCCTAGCCCGAACAGAACACAAGCTAAAACTCTGCGAAAATAAACTCCGAGAAATCAAAAAGCGGATAAGCGAAATCAACAAGGTTACAGAGGAAACCAGAAAACAACACAGCTCAGACGTCAAAAAGATGCAGCTTAACTACCAAGAATTGGTCGCCAAAGAAAAAAGCAAACTTGAAACTATTGAGGCTCAAAGAGATCAGGTGACATTTGAAAAAAAGAAAGAAATAGAAGCCATAAAGCTTACAGCAAACAAAATTGCAGGCCAAATAGAAGATATGATCAAAACAAAGCAGCAAAAACAAAAAGAACTAGAATTTTTAGCGCAACCAATAAAACTGGAGAAAGCAGCCCTCGCATATTTGCCATTCTACCTTGCGGGATACAAGATAGAAAACGAAACAAAACTTAGAGCACTGTGGCCTATGAAAGTTTCAGCTTTAAAAGGATTTATGCAAACCTTCCGCTCAATCCTAGGACTAACAAGTTCAAAAATTAGATTTGCCACAAACCCCCGATCTAAAATTCTGAGTCAAATGTTAGATTCCTCCCTTAAAAAGCAGATAAGCTCAAACAAAAGCTTCGCTGAAGTTGTCCGTTCTGCAACAGCTGCAGCCAACATCCTCTCCTCTCAATGTTTTAAAGAAAACCTCCTAAAAGGCTTGGAAGAGCTAAAAGCTAAAGGCTGGATCGAAAAAGAAGCAACAGACGCCATAATCAAACAACATTTTTAGGAGGAGCCAAATGTCAGAAGAAGACAAAATTATCGAAAGAAAAATCCTCTTAAAGCGTGCCTTTTCCCGCAGCCAACTTTGCGAAATAGGTAAGAAACTTGCCATACCCTATTTTGAACGCGTCGAAAATCCGTGGATAATGGATGAGGACCAAGCAGCCTTCGCAATTGCATCCCTCATAAGCGATAACCAATTAAAGGAAATTTTTAAAGCTCAAAAACCTCGAAAGTGGACAGTTTTTAGAGGCAAACATTACACCTTTGAAGATGGAATATTATGTACTGAGGGAGCATGGGAGACAATCAAAGGTAACCTGCATCAGATAAAGAAAAAATATGGAGAAAACAGCGTTGAAGTTTTAAAAGCCATCATTGAAGCCGGACAAGGATGCAACCTAAGAGAAATAGCTGAAAAAATCAAGGGTAAAACAGACCCTGCGCCGATAATTACAGACCTTGAAAAACTGAAAATAATAGTCCCAACCTACGAGGGGGAAAGCTATAAAGAATGGGGCATACTGGAAGAAGTTTCACCACTAATACGTTTAGATTTAGGTTTAGCCCCTCATGAAAAACCAACTCAACCCTACATGGCGGCGACTGCAAAGGCAGTTTTCGAAGCCGAGGAAGGCGAATTAGACTACGTCCAGCTTGAAAGGCTAGAAATAGAAAAAATGGAAAGCGAGCTAAACTATTACCTAAGCGAACTATTAAAAAACAGGCTGGAAACCACAATAAATTTTGGCAAAACCTTCTCTATAAACATCTTGGCTGATTACCTGATCAAACTTTTCGGTCCAACCCTATACTTTGACAGCCTCCTCAGCATAACACAGCAATACAGTCTTGCAGACGTGGAGATAGTCCACGAACACGGTAAAACAGGTATGCGGACAGGCTGGAATCTAGCTCTCTTCGGAGAACCGGGAACCGGAAAAAGCTTCGCGACAAGGGACATGATCCTGGGAAAGCCTGATGCAAAAATACCTCCCCATGGCATTCCTGGTAGAAACCGATACGCTGCAGGAATGACTCCGGCCCGATTCATAAGGACAGGTCAAGCCTATGAAGGCCGCGTCTTCAACTTTATAGTACCAGAATTTAACGACTGGTTCAAATATAAGGGCATGGTGGAACCCCTAAAACTCGCGATGGAACGAGGGATAATCAAATACGAGCTTCACCGCGAAGTGGTGGGACCGTATAGATTCGCGGGCTTCTTCAGCGTAAACTACAATGTGGCAACTTTTACAAGAGGCTACGAAGTAACAATTTCAGACCCAAACTTCAATGCTATAGAGGACCGAATGCTATGCCGACTTCATAGGCTGACAAAAGAAAGATTCATTGAATTAGCCCAGAGTCAGAAAAGGTTGGTTATGGGCGAAATAAACATAGAAGAGGGCGCAGAAAAAATCAGAGATCATCTGACACTTATATATGCCATCGAAACAGGCCACCCTCTAGTAAGAGAACGCTTCCCACAAAAACCAGTACTCATAACATCTAAAGCCTACGAAGCCATAGAAAAAGCAAGAAACGCCATTCTGGAAACAATACCAAAAGAATTCGTAACTTTCTCGGCCAGACTAGAAGATAGGGCATTACGCTTTGCATGCTCAGCCTCCCTCATGAACTATTTCCAATCAAGCCAAAACCACATTCTAATAAGCGATGAAGCCCTAAAGTATGCCATACAGCTCTATGTTGAAGAAGCATCGGTGAGATCCCGTCAAGAGTTTAAACCCGAAGAAGTACTAAATAAACTAGCCTGTCAAAACCTATAAGCCACAAAATAGCCTAAAAGTTAGCATTTTCCTTTGTATAAAGCTTAAATGCGCACATCCCGCTCTCTATCAGCGGGAGGAAAACCACTTGCTGGAAACCTTAACGCAAATGCTTCAAAATCCATTCGCATTAGCAGCTTTAGCCATACAGTTTATACTAGGTTTACTTTTAGGCTACATATCCATCAAAGCGCTCAAATACATAATAGCCTTCATAATAATTCTAATACTTGGAATACTACTAAACGTCTGGAGCCTAAGCCTAAACCTTGAAAGCTTAACCCGGGGAATGGGCGGCTGCGCCTCAAAAGCAAGAGACCTCATATTCGGCCTTGCTGGAACATTGGGACTTTTGACAATAGGCCCCATAGCCATAGGCTTCATAATAGGAGCATTAATCGCCTGGATCAGAAGATAAAATTTCCATAGCTCCCTATATTTTTAATCGCAGCTTATATGCTCTCATTAAACGTGACATATACATATTACGATTCCAGAAATCACAATATATCCACAACTGAAACTCGCCTTTTATACAATCTAAACACTGTGAATGATGATGAAAGGAGAAGGCAACATAAAATGACAAAACAGTCCATCCAAACTCGAAAAAAAGGAGAATTCTCAAGCTTAAAAAATTTTAAAGCAAAGCTAACAGGGTGTTTGCTATGCCTTTTAATCATTATAATTCCTCTAATGATTGTGATTTCATCAACTTCCGGTCAAGTTGGGATTGATTGGGACAAAATAAACTGGGTTTTAATAGATGAAGACGCTGACGAGCAGGGCGGAGAGAATTGGCGAGACGTCACATCCGCCTATGTAGCTTATGATGCCAAATACTTGTACTTGAAGCTTAAAACGGTTGAGCCGCCAAAGTTCCCTACATCAAAAAATGATCGTGATGACGATAAATACCGTTGGTTCCTCGATCTTGACGGAAACATGTATTGGCAAGGAAATGTACTGTATGAAGCCGAATACCTCATCTCGGTTCAAGATAAAAACGATGACAGCATCGGTGAAATGTACTTACTTTTTGACTCTAATAACAATAGCGAGTTTGATGACGAGAAATGGGTAGAAATAATAGTCAACTCAACCGACGGAGGCTTCAGAATCAATGGATATCAACTGGAGATTTATATTAACTGGTCAAAGATCGGTGGCATGCCAAGCATATTATGGTTAAGCTGGTGCACCGACAGAAGCGACCAGAACCTAAATCAATGTCCAAATCTGGACCGAGCTGAAACAGCATACGGTGTAGTTATTCGGCTCGGCTCAATAAGCGGATACAAATGGCAAGACCTTGACAAAGACAAATCATGGGATAGTGGTAATGAACCACCACTCGAAGGATGGGAAATTCATCTGCAATCCGATGCAATGTCTTGGAAAGCCTACACGAACGAGATTGGATATTATCAATTTATAGCCCTGCCAGATGGAACTTACACCATTAGCGAAAAAATCCCACAGGGATGGGTTCAGACGTATCCTGGAAACAACTCCTACATCGTACAGATTAGTTCAGGGGAGCAAATCACGGGAAAAGATTTTGGAAACTTTGAGGCTATGGCAAGCGTATCTATAAGAAAGACTGCAAACGTGACCCAAGCTCATGTTGGCGATGAAATAGAATATTCTTTTAATGTAACTAACTCAGGAAATGTTCCTCTACACGTTGAAAATATAACTGATATCATCGGCTTAATTCGGGTAAATAGAACTTTAGAACCAAGCCAATGGATTATTGTGAATGCTACATATACGGTTGAACAAGGTGACCCTGACCCCCTGGTGAATACCGCAACAGTATACGCCACATACAATAGCTGTACGATCTCGGCATCAGACACGTGGATTATAGATGTACTTTACCCATCAATAATGGTTAAGAAGATAGCTAATGTCAGTGAAACTTACGTCGGCGATACAATCGAATATGTAATAAACGTCACCAATATTGGTGACTGCAAACTACACAACGTAAATGTTTCTGATTCACTATTTGGCAACCTCCATAACAACGGAATTTTAGAGCCGAAACAAAGCATAACATTCATAAGGACATATAAAGCCGTTGAAGCTGGTACGGTAATAAATACCGCTAACGCAACTGGAATGGATCCCTTGAGCCTAAGTGTCTACGACGAAGACGACTGGACAGTTTATGTTTCGCCTCCTCCACAGTTGACGACAACAGTCACATTTAACGCCACAGGATTAAGCTCAGATGTATCAGATAAAATTATTTTAACAGTTGACGGAATAAATTATACATACAGCCAGTTACCTCAAACCTTCGAGTGGGCTGTTGGCTCATTACATAACTTCTCTTGGAGCAGCCCAGTAGAAATGAATTCGGGCAAGCGCTACGTATGGACATCAACAAGCGGCTTATCCCAATTGCAAAATGGAGAAATAGTAGTTCCAACGGAAGGAGGCAACATTACAGGAAACTACATGACTCAATACAATTTAGTAGTGAAAACAGATCCAGAGGGTTTGACTCCTCAACCCACAAGAGACCCCGCCGGCGAACAAGATCCCGCTGGAGGATGGTGGTATAACGCCTCAATATCAGTAACGCTTACAGCGCAACAAGTTGAAGGATTTAAGTTTAGCTACTGGAGCGTCATTGGTACTAATCAAGGAGACAGTGTCAACCCAATAACTGTTGTCATGGACGCGCCCAAAACTGCAATTGCCCACTACGTTAAACTTCCAACTGTTACAAACGTGACTTTCAGCGTGAAAGGCGTACAAGTAGACTATCCAGGAATAGTTCTAATAGTGGATGAAGAAGAATACGCTTTGGATAAACTGCCAATAACATTCACATGGAATATAGGCTCAAACCACACCTTCGAATTTATCTCACCATTAATCGTCCATATTAACGAAAAACGTTACGTGTGGATAAACACTTTAGGGCTTTCAACATTTCAAAAAGGAACAATAACCGTACCAAACGAAGGCGGAATAGTGGAAGCATCCTACAAAGCCCAATACTACTTGAACGTCCAATCAAGTTATGGCGTAACCAGCGGAGAAGGCTGGTATGATGAGGGGGCGACAGCCTACGCAACGCTAAACACGGGCTTAGTTGACCATGGAAACGGAACCCGCCGACTGTTCACACACTGGGGCGGCGACGCGTCAGGAACAAACTACACCCAAAGCAACCCAATAACAATGAACACGCCAAAAACAGCCATCGCAGTATGGAAGACTCAACACTACCTAACAGTTATTTCGTCTTACGACACGCCTGGCGGAATGGGCTGGTATGATGAGGGCGCAACGGCATATGCTAAACTAGCATATGGTATACAAGAAATTGCAGTTGGAAAAAGAGCGCGGTTCACGGGATGGAGCGGCGACGCATCGGGAACAGGCCTAACAAGCAACCCCATAACGATAGATAAGCCCAAAACAGCCATAGCCCAATGGACAATTCAATGGTATCTAACAGTTAAAGTAGATCCATCTGGAATTGGGATCATACAAGGTGAAGGATGGTACGACGACTCCACATCAGTAACTTTGCAAGCGCCTCTATATCTTCCAGGCATAGATGGAGTAGACGGCATTCGCTATAAGTTCAGCCGCTGGGACGTTGACGGCGCTCAGATCGACGGAAACCCAATAATAGTTCATATGAACGCCCCTCACACAGCAACAGCCCACTATTTTAGGCAGTATGAAGTCGCCTTCAGTCAAACAGGACTTGACGCCACAGCAACAGGCCCAATACTGACAGTAAACGGAGAAACTAAGGACTATGACGTGTTACCCTACAAATTATGGGTAAATGAAGGCTTAATGGTCAGCTATGATTACATGGACATAGTTTCAAGCATCATCACAGGAAAACGGTTCAAACTGGAAAGCATCAGCGGACCAGCATCCCCAATAACCATAAACTCCCCAACCGCCGTCACCGGCATCTATACTACGCAGTATTACCTAAACGTGAACACAAACCCAGCTGAAGTTTTAACAATTAATCCGTCGGCAGTGTCTGGAAAAGGCTGGTATAACAGCAACTCAACAGCCTTCGTGGACGCTGTCCAATCAGTCGAAAAAATCGCGGATGCATCAAAGTATGAATTTAAGTACTGGACAGGAGCCACGCCAACAGGAATTGGAAACCAAGCAACAGTATATATGGGTTCTCCCAAGACCGTCACAGCCAACTACATACTTCAATACAAAATAACATTTGGCCAAGCGGGCGTCAATTCAAACTACATGGGAAACGTAGTTGA
The DNA here is from genome assembly GCA_938023865.1 of uncultured archaeon. Lineage (GTDB taxonomy): Archaea > Thermoproteota > Bathyarchaeia > Bathyarchaeales > Bathycorpusculaceae > JAGTQI01. Next base: position 22,377 of record CALJDG010000053.1, read on the forward strand.
AATAGACGGCGTCGGGTACGGTTTAGCCGAACTTCCAAAGTCATTTTGGTGGGATGAAAGTTCAACCCACGAATTCAAGTTCCAATCTCCACTAAATGTAAACGCTAACAAAAGGTTCGTATGGATAAGCACAACAGGCCTAACATCCCAACAATCAGCAAACATAACCATAACGGAACCTGGAGAAATAATTGGAAACTACAAGACTCAATGGCTACAAATATTCGACGCTTCAAGCAACGTTAAAACAGACGGCACAGGATTAATTATCACAGTAAACGAGACCCAAGTCTCAGCAAACGCATTACCTTACGAGTTGTGGGCTGATGATGGAACAACAATAAACTACAGGTTCGAAGACGAAGTTTCAAGCAGCTCAGAAGGCAAAAGGTACAAGCTTAAATCCATATCTGGGCCTCCGTCAGGCTACATAGTTTCAAGTTCCAACCTAGTACTTGGAGATTATAGGGCTCAATATTACCTGGCCGTGATTTCGCCATATGATTCGCCTACACCTTCAAGCGGCTGGTTTGACGCTGGAGCAACCATTACTGCATCTGTAGTCTCACCATGGCCCACAAACCCAATTGACACTCGCTACGTCTGCATAGGCTGGACTGGAACGGGCAGCGTACCCGCATCTGGAACAGAAACCTCAGTAACATTCACCATAAACGAGCCTTCAAACATAACATGGAACTGGAAAATACAATATCTAGTGACCTTCACACAAACGGGCTCATTGGTACCTCCAACAGTAACATACCAAATAGACTCTGGTCCAACAGCCACAGAAACAGCGCCGTTCAATTTATGGATAGATGCTGGCTCTCAAATTTCATACAACTATCCAGAAACAGTCAGCGAAATAGTTGGAACAAGATACTTCTTGACAAGCATCTCGCCTGCATCGCCACAGATAATTAATGCTCCATTAACCATAATAGGCAACTACAAAACGCAACACTACTTAGATGTGGTTTCACCTTACGGTTCCCCAAGCGGGATGGGCTGGTATGATGAAGGTGCAATAGCCCACGCCACGTTAGCCCACGGAACAGAAGAGATCCAATTAAAGGTCAGGTCTATATTTACAGGCTGGAGCGGAGACGCATCAGGAACCAACCTAATTAGTAATCCAATATTAATGAATGCTCCTAAAAAAGCGATAGCCAACTGGAAAACCCAATTCTATCTAACATTAAATACAAGCCCAGAAGGTGTTACGGAGCCCTCTGGAGAAGGATGGTATGACGCTGACACGTACGCTAATATATCAACACCTCAATTCGTAAAAGTGGCTGATGCATCACGCTACCGATTTGACGGTTGGACAACAAGCGACATGAAAGAAATCACAGATCGGAACGCTCCAGCAACCAGCGTACTAATGGATAAGGCGAAAACTGTAACCGCCAACTATGTAATGCAATATTACCTTGAAATAGAAGTAGAGCCTCCAGACTCCGCCATTGTACCGGGAGAAGGCTGGTATGATGAAGGCACATTAGTCGTTATAATAGCGCCCGAATACTGGCCCTCAACGGAAGGAATACGCTTCCACTTTAACCACTGGACTATTGACGGAACATTAAACTTCAATAATCAACTCGTTGTCATAATGGACAAACCACAATCGGCTACGGCCCATTACACAATACAATACAGCGTAACCTTCAACCAAACAGGATTAGACCAATACGCCGCTGGAAAAGTCCTCGAAGTTAACGGTTCAGAGAAAACAGTTTCAGACCTACCCTTCACGACGTGGGTTGACCATGACGTCACAATCACATACAGTTACGCTGCAACAGTCTCCAGCAACCTACCCGGTGCACGATACAGTCTCGAAAACGTAACAGGACCAGCTTCGCCACTAACTGTCACACAACCAGCAACAATCACAGGAAACTACGAGGCAACATACTACTTAGAAGTGATCAGCGAATATGGAAACCCATACGGAAGCAGCTGGTACAAACGCGGCTCCACAGCAGCCTTCGGCGTAACAACACCAGTAGACCATGGAAACAGAACCCTAAGGGTATTCCTCAAATGGTCTGGAGACGTAGAAATATACGAACCTGAAGGAACACTAGTAATGACAAAGCCCTCCACAGTAACAGCCTCATGGCAGACAATGTACCTTGTCACCTTCAACACAACCCTGCCTAACAACATGGTTCTAAGAATCCCCAACGTGCCAACCACGCTACCCCCGGGCATGAACCTATTTGGAACATATTATCCGGCAGGCGAACACGTAACGGTTGGTCCAGCACCAAAAATAGTAATGGAAAATGAGAGAACAAGATACACATTTGAGAAATGGGCATTAGACGGCCAGCCCTTCACAGAAAATGAAAACCTATCCTTTATAGTAAACCGGCCACTTGACTTCGCAGTGGTCTACGACATAGAACATCTACTCGAAATAAACGCCAAGGGCGTTGAAGACCCCTTCAAAGCCGCCGTTACAATCGTAACCAGCACTCCAATGGGCTACGAGCTATCACCAACGAAGCCAATTCAACAATGGATAAGGCAGGGCACAAGGGTAACATTAACAATTTCAACACCGAATAAGATAGGGCATGGCGAATGGGCGATATTCCAAAAATGGTCAAAGGATATTAGCGAAATAAGCAGAACCGCAACCTTTACAATGCTCAACTCCATGGCTATAGACGCTGTATTCTTCAAAGTTAACCCTGTGGCCATGTCCATCCCATACTCAATCTTAGCCGGACTAATAATGATGATAATCTGCGTTGCCGCAGCGCGCAGAAGCAAGCCAAAAGAGAAAAAAAGTAACCGCGGAGCTGTTACGGCTGGCGCGGTCGTTATGGCTCTAGCAATAATAGTTGCAGCAATAGTCAGCTCAATGATCGCCATGGGCTACGGAATAAACCCGATTGAACTCGTCGACTTCACAAACTGGGCGGTCATCTTCCTTGTCATAGAAGCCATAGCATTCTTCTTTATATCAACCTTTGTCGTAAGAAAAGCACAGCGAACAGAAAAACCTGAAGAGAAACAAGTCTAGCACCTCCGTTTTTATTGTCTTTTATATTTCTTCAATCTCATGGTTATACCATAAATTCCAACCGGTAGAATACATGCGAGGCATACAGCAAACAAGTTTATAGAAACAGACGACGTCGAATAACTATCACCAAGGGATCCATTTTCAGTTTTTAATGAATCAGTTGCAGGATATTGATTAGTGATAACAATCTTTTCTAGATTTTTAACCCTCCATGACACATCACCGTAAACTACTTGGCAAAGGTAAAGATTATATTTTTGAAAAAATGGGCGTTGGACATTAAAAACCTCTGCATTATTGAGATGGCTTGTTATTGCCTTAATTAAAGAGTCTGCCACGTCACCTGTCTGGAAGAAACTATCCCAAAAAATGGAAGGGATAGGATTATCGAGGGCTTCAGTTCGTGAGTTGGCCATCACTAATATTGGACCGGTTTTCGATGTTATTAAAGCACGGGCAAGGCATTCATCCTCCAAATCCAGCGCTCCAGCGAAACACGCAACCAAATAATGTATGCCATAAGTCCTACTTATCAAGCCAGCATCTCTAACAGTAAATAGGGGAACATAACTACCATTAAACTTTGAAGTCCATAAAGCTGATGGGCTTCCATGAGCGTAAGTTAACGTATGAGCAACATCGCCAGAAAGCATCCCAATTAAGTAATTATTTGAAATGTCTTTTGTTTGAGCTTTCAAAATGCTTGAAGAATCAATTAAGGGCTTCGATAATAGACTTTCATCTTGGAAAATAAAGAAAGAACCTTCCGGAGGATCGGATTCCACCATAATTATTTTTGAAATCGCTTGCTCCAACTCCTCGCTATTTTTTGCCGGTATCCTTCCCACCGCAATTTTTGGAATATTTCCTCGCAAAAGCCCTACAAGCGAATCCTGCCAGTCCGGAACGCCATAAAACCAGTCTGAAGGCTTGTAGTTAAAGTCTGCAAATCCCCCTTCATCACTTGGAGAATAAACGTACATGGTTGGCACCTGATCATAACACCCTACGAGCAGAAGATATTTAATGCCACATTTATCATACTCCTCAGCTACAAACTTATGTATCCCCCACACGAGATCAACGTCTTGAAAATTTTCACTTATCCATTCAACTGATACATAACGGGCGGAAACACCTAAACTTTGTTTAAACGCTATGAACGTTTCCAAACAATGTTGATAGGACTCCGGTCCTATTATAAGAAATTCGTAACTGTCAACAGAAGCTAAAATATTGGCCAAACCAACATGGACCACTGAAGCAGACGATGGAAAAAGTAAAATTAAAAAAAGTGTAACGGAGCCCTTAAACTTCATGTTAGTTAGACTGAACGGTTAAAAATGAAATCATTTATGAAAACAATGTTCAAGTTTCAAATCAGAATTTAAAATTAATTTTACTACTCTTCACCCAATTCCACATTTATCGTAAAACGTTGAAGACTGTAACACGTTAAATAAGTCACTAACAATTATTAGCATTAAAAGAAATTGAGTTTACCTGAAGAGCGAAAGTTCTTTATATATCAAATTCAAAAATCGAATCTATGTCATACAGTTCAAATCCAAGCGAGAAAAAGTTTACTTATGAAATACCGCCGCCACCTCCTCCACTTCCCTCACCGCAAGCTTTGCCACCGCCCTCGCCAGCCGTTGCTGAAGTCCCCATATCATATCATGTCCAAACAGCCACCATCCCCTTTGATGAAAAAGCTTCACGTCTTGAGCTAATAGTTAGAATTTTCTGGAACATACTAATCAGTCTCGTAAGCTTTGTTTACAGCATAGCCTTCGGCATCATTATCCTTTTTTATAGCATCGCTGCTGGAATTTTGAACATAATTAACTTTTTCAAAATTCTTATAACAGGAAAACGTTGGAAAACAGCATTTGACTGGCAAGCAAAACTGATAAACAAAAGCGCAACTTACTATGCTCGTCTCTATAATTACAGCATGCGCAGAGCACCATACATGGGCCTTATGACTGATAAAAGACCATCATTAGAAATGGAACCAGAACCCCCAAGAATATCTGGTGGGACTCCGGCATAAAACATCCGCGCGATTAATTTTGCCAGGCGAAAACAAAATACCGAACATTCCAACGAGAAGCAAAGTTGAAAACCCCGAAAAACCCATTTTTCTATGTATGATTCGACCATAAAGGGCTCTCTGCTCCGGCTTCGCTGAAAAATGAGACTCTTAAGTCGATCCCAGCCCATAAACTCCAACAAACGAAATGGTAAATATAAAATTCTAAAACATTCATGATAGCCTTATGAGGGCTTAAATTGGCCAAGTTGTATGAGAAAACTGTTCCAACCCCACCGCATGAGTACGTTAGAGTTGATCATAAATCCTTGAAAAATTTTGTTGCTGCCGTATTAACCTCTTGTAACGTGTCTGAGGAAGATTCGAAGATAGTTGCCGACGTTCTTGTGACCGCAGATCTTATGGGAATCGAAAGCCATGGAGTGCAGAGGCTTACAAGATACACTACGGGTATTAAAGTTGGTTCTGTAAACCCGAAGGCCAACATTAAGGCTTTAAGCGAATCAGCCTCAACAGCGCTAATTGACGGAGGCTCAGGGCTTGGCCAGGTGGTTGCCTACAAGGCTATGGAAATAGCCATTGAAAAGGCCCGTGAGATGGGCGTTTCAGTTGTTGGCGTTAGAAACAGTCACCATTTTGGCATAGCTGGTTATTATGCGCTTCAAGCTGTCGAGCATAGCATGATAGGCATGGTGATGACCAACTCGGAAGCACTTGTAGCTTATACGCATTCAATTGGCAGAAACGTTGGCACAAACCCAATAGCTGTTGGCTTTCCGACAAGAAAGCCTCCTCCGGTGCTGTTCGATGCAGCAACAAGCGTTGTACCAGTAGGGAAGATAGAGGTTTACGCTAAAGAAGGGAAGAAGATACCTTTGGGCTGGGCTATTTCCTCTGAAGGCAAACTTCTAGAAGACCCCAGAGAAATTTTAGCCAAAAAGGGAGCGCTGCTTCCTTTGGGCGGGCTCGGCGAAGATTTCGGCGGACACAAAGGAGCCGGCCTAGCCCTCGTTGTAGACTTGCTATGCGGTGTTCTAACTGGAGCCAGCTACGGCAAAAATGTAAGGCACACAACGGAGAAAGAACGCGCTAACGTTGGGCACTTCATGATAGCAATAAACATAGACAAGCTCACACCAATAGGCGTCTTCCTAGAAAGAATCGAAGAATACAAGGTTTATGTGAAAAGCCTAACAAAAATATCGGAAGATGCTGAAGTTTGGATCCCCGGTGAAAAGGCATGGCTAACTATGGAAACGAGGAAGAAAATAGGAATACCAATCCATAAGAGCATCTTTAAAGAAATAAGGGAGGAAGCCGCAAAAGTAAGCTTGAAATTTGACTTTAAAATCCTTAAGGAAACAGCCTAAACACCATGGCTTTTATTCGATGTCTTCGGGTTTCTGCCAGAGCTCAAGCATTCCTTTCTTTAATTCCCTGCGCTTCCTATGAAGGAATTTGTAAACCGTTGCATGTTGCCGTCCCTCAATAAGCATTTGGATGGCTTCTCTCGCCACTTGAGCATGTTCAACTTTTCCAATAATGCCCACGGTGTGTCCATAAACAGCTATGTTCGTATCTGTTAACTCTTCTATGATCCTTCTTGTTTTGCCATCCATCCCAATTATTCGACCCTTAACACGCCTAATGTCTGAATCGGATCTCCCAAAAATTATTCGCAAGTCTATAACATCTAAGACAGTTTCTTCATCTTGGATTAGTTTGAAAGCAGGTTCTGGTGAGAAACCTCTGCCTATGGCTGTTACAACATCCTTAGCCCTTAATAGTGCTGATGGATCTTCAGCATTTTCAGCCAGCACAATTGTAACGCCGCCAGTGTCGCTTTCTATTTGGAGATCGACGGAAAGCATCTTTTCAATTGCCTTTTTAGTTTCTCCTTTGGGGCCTATAAGAACGCCGATGCGTTCCTTTGGAATTCTCACGAAAGTATTAGGCTGAGTCACTTCCAGTAACCACCTTGTAAAATTCTTTGGGAGGAACAACTTCAACGCCTAAACGGCTAAAAAACCTGTTAATATTAGCTATGTCTCTGTTTAGGAGAAAATCAGCCATAGGATGGGATAGTGGAACAGCCTGCGACATATCAAATAGCACTGGCCGTCCCCTCCAAATCATGATATTGTATTCGCTTAAGTCTCCATGAACAAGCTCTGCCTTTTGGTACAGTCTTTCAAGATAGGTTATAAGCATTTTATAAATTCGCTTCGGATTTTCCGGAAGCGCCTCCTTCATGGACGGTGCGCTTATGCCGTTTTTCCCAATAAACTCCATTATGAGAACGTTGTTTCTCACGGCTATGGGTTTTGGCACCTTAACCTTTGCGGCTAACGCCTGTTCAAGATTTTTGAATTCTTTTTGAGCCCAGGCAAAAATCAGCGAGCGTGTGTCGCGTTTTACACCCTTAAACCGAGGGTCGCCTTCGATGTATTTCAGCATGCCCTTTCTGAATTCAGCTGAAACTGTTAGATAAATTTTAATTGCCAACTCATTTCCAGCCTTGTCCTTCCCCCAGTAAACACGGGACTCCTTTCCAGCCTTTACAACACCATAGATTCTGTCTATGAAGCCGCTATTCATGAAGTCGTATATGACCATGAGGGTTGAGCGGTCAAAAACTTCCTCTAAAACTTCATACTCTTCGCTTCGCTTCTCCTTCATCAACTGTTCAATTTCGTATTCCTTCTCCTCTTCGTGTAGCTTTTTCTCAACACGTTTCCGAAAAGTCAAAATTACGGGTCACATCCTAAATTGTCAAATAACCCTTCTTTCGGAGCCACTCCGCCTGCGCATGGGTATAACGCCAAATCACATCACCGCGAATGTTAGACTGGAAATCCCATGGAGAAACTAGGACAACGTCCCCCTCGCGGATCCAAACCCTCCTCTTCATTTTCCCCCTTATACGGCATAACCGCTCATTCCCATCCTGACACTTAACCAGTACGCGGTCAAAACCTAGAAGTTTGACAGCTACGCCTAAAACATCATTTGGAGATGGTAACACCATCTCGCTTAATTCTTCTTCGCTTATCACCTTCTTCTTTCCCAACCAAGCACCTCAAAGATCGAATTAATGGACCTCTCATCCTCTAAGAAACACGCTTCTCCCTTAAAAGCATGTATGCTTAACAAAAAAGCCTTAGAAACCTAAAACTGAAGCTTTTCCCTTGCTAGCTGGCTTTTAAATATTGATTTTTCATTCATAATTCTTATAATTTTCACATTTTTTCATACGAGTTGGAGAGAGCGCGATTGCGAGCAATGTTTATATCCAGCTTAGTTTTAGCGTTTAGCCTTACGTTGGTTTATGCTTTTCAGTTTTTCTATCCTGACTTCATGCCGTTATTTTCTAAAGCTTTCCCACCTTTTATAGCTGGTGTAGCAGTTGTTTCTTCCGGTTTCGCGTTAAAAAAGTATGAATGCAATCTTAGGGTGCACTTTTCTATTGTATGGCTTTGTTTCGCTTTTTGGATGGCGCTTTGGTTTCTTGGAGAAGTCTGTTGGGCGATCTACACTCTTCTTCTAAATATCGAAATTCCATATCCGTCAATCGCTGACGTTTTTTGGCTAAGTGGCTATGTCCCATTATTCATAGGGCTATTTACATACGTCAAAACCTTCTGGTCTGTTCTATCGAGGAGATTAATAGGAACCGCCGCGGGAATATTCCTTATCTCGAGCATCCCTATGTCCGCCGTCTTGATAATGCCAGTTTTAAATCTAGAAGAGGACATAGTTGCAATATTCTTTGATTTTGCTTATCCCTTTATTGATCTTGTGCTGCTATTCATGGCAATTCTGGGTCTTATAATCTTCTTTAAGGGAAGTTTGGGAAAATCATGGCTACTAATCAATGCAGGAATAATTTCAGAAATAGTTGCAGACGTCTTATTCAGCATCACAACCGCACAAGAAACCTATTACAACGGCCATCCACTTGAGCTTTTCTTTCATTGGGGCTACATACTCTTTCTCCTCGCTTTTTACGTCCACACCAAAGAGCTGTGAAGGCCCGAAACCTTGTCTCACGAGAAAAATCGTCTAAAGCAAATCTTGCTTGAAAGTGTAGATGAAGGTTTGCTACAAACCCTAGGCAACAGCGGCAAAGAAGCAATTTATTTTCATCTCCAACGCATGTATTCCCTTGCGAAAGAAGACATCCCAAACAATCTCTCTGTTTTCGCTTCAGGTTTAGAAAAAATATTTGGAATAGGCGCCAAAGTCATCGAAGAGGCGATAATTCAACGTATATGCTGTAAACTTAAAATTAAATATGAAGAAAAAAGGAACATGAGACTTGTAGACTGCTTGCAAAGCATTATTGAAAAACCTTAA
>CALJDG010000054.1 GCA_938023865.1 uncultured archaeon
TTCAAATCTTAGAGGCTCCTCTTGGTCCACTATCCATAACCTGTAATATCTTCCTAAGTATAAAAAACTCTCACCATTGACAAATTTCTTTGGTGTAAATCTTGGGTCTCTTTTTTCTATTTCTTTCTTCTTCTGGAGTATCCAGTTTTTGTGTTTTAGTATCACCCTCCATATGACTTCATCGCTCGCATCCATAGGAGCTTTAACAACAAGCTTGGCATCCTCCGTTATCTGCAGGGCTATAGTTTTTCTCCTTGTCCTTATTATTCTTTCAATTTCAATTTCCATGGAATTGCTTTCCAAAAACATGGTATGCAAACTCTAAAAGTTTTGTGGTTATTTCCTTTCTCTTTTCAAAAAATCCCTTATCTATTAACTCATCCTCTATTAAACCTCTAAGCCTTTTCTGTGCAAAATCCTTGCTCCAAAAGTCTACTTCTTTAATATTATCTCCTATGATCTCCAATATTTCTTTTGTTAGCTTTAATAAGAGGTTTATATCCTCCTCGCTTAATTCGTTTATGGGCTTCCTACCGAATATTTCCCGCTTGAGTAGTCCAAAGAAGGGCATTTCTTTTTTTGGATCAAGGCCATAGGTTTCTTCTGCCTCTCTTCCCTTTTTTATCTCTTGCCTTAGGTTTTCAAGTCTTTGCGCCAGAAGTTCCCAATTTTCTTGATATTCTTCAAGGATCCTCTTTAATTTCTCAGAATACCTATCATATAATTCTGGGTCTTCTTCATAGTGCTTTTCAATGTGTTCATAGATGGCATACTTTAACTCCTCTGCCCTTGCCTTGCTTGTTTTACCCTTAAGATTTTCTATAAATCTATCATCCAAAAGTGGAGTGGGTGGTATCTTGGGATCAATACCTTTTGATATCAGGTGTTCTTCAAGAAGTTTTCTTATTTTTTCTGTTACATCCCTCAGGCTTAGCTTATCATCCCTGTATTTGTTTCTTGCTATTACCTTTATTGAGCTTAAAATTTTTAGGTCTTTCACGTAATCTAAAGCCCTCGGGTCTGGATATATTGCATCCAATGCCCTGCTAAAGTTACGGACAAGGTTGATAAACTCATTCCTTTTTATCTCATCGGCGAGTAAGTCCAAACAATCTTCTATATTTTCTCTCCAGTTTTCTATTCCGTTTTCCTTAAAAAAGTTCTCTATTTTCCCACGAGTATAGTGCAGTTCATCTATGCTTTTTGCCTTGTTTTTTACCACTTGGGTAATTTCTTCAATGTCCTCGTTTGCGTATATGGCAAGAGCTTCTTCTAAATGATTAAAAATTCCTACATAATCCACCACATAGCCCACGCTTTTGTCTTTGTAAACTCTGTTTACTCTTGCTATTGCCTGCAATAGGTTATGTTCTTTCAAGGGTTTATCCAAGTACATAACCTGCTCTATGGGTGCGTCAAAACCCGTTATTAGCATCTCATTAACCACCAAAATGCCCACGTTTCCATCAATACCATCATTTCCTGACTTACCAAAGGGGAGTTTAAAGCTTTTTATTACCCTGTCGTGTTCCCTTTCATCTGTGTAAGGGTGATACTCGGGTGGATCATTAGGTAAGCCAGATATTACCACGGCAACTTTTAAATTTTCAAGTTGCTTTATATCTATATTGTTGGGGTTGTTCTTTTTAAGTTCTTCTATTTTTTCTTTTAATGCATCCTCAAGGGCTTTTTTGTAGGTTACTGCAGCTTTCCTTGAGACGGCTACCACCTGAGCTTTAAAGCCGTTGGGGAATATATGGCTTATATAGTGATCTATCATATCCTTTGCCTTGTGCCTTATGACCTTTTCATTTTCTAAGTAAGCTTGCCATGTGTACCTTCCAAGGATTTTTTTGTCCTCCCTATCCAAGTTAGCCATAATGTCCACAGCTTTCTCGTTAAGCTCATCCTCCCTTTCTATTTCAGCATTGTGAGCTCTTCCCTCGTATATGATTTCAACAGTTACCTTGTCCTCTACAGCCTGCCTAATGCTGTACTTGTCTATGTATTTTCCGAAGGCCTGCTCTGTTTTTTCTATGGGCGTTCCAGTAAAGGCTATTTTTACAGCGTTGGGGAGGGCTTTCCTTAAATTTGCTCCTAAATGCTTGTATTGACTTCTATGGGCTTCATCTATCATAACTAAGATCTCTGGAGCATCGTTAAGAAGGGGAAATTGCTCCTCAAGCTCCCTTTCTTGGTATTTGTGTATCATTCCCATAACTATGTGCGGAGTTCTATACCTTAGCTTTTCCTTAAGATCTTTTATGCTGTTAGCAACCTCTACACGATAACCCACATTTCTTAGTGTATCCCTTAATTGTTTTTCTAAATCCCTTCTGTCGGTAACAAAGACGATTTTATAATTTTTTAAATCTGGGTCGTGGTATATGGCTCTAACTGTGTACAGCATAGTCAAAGATTTACCAGAGCCTTGGGTATGCCATACAATGCCGCCCTTCTCTTCTGGAGTTTTCCCTTCTTTTATTCTTTCTATTATCCTCTTTACAGCCCTGAATTGATGATATCTCGGTACTATCTTTATAAGGCCTACTTTTGGGTCATCCTTAAAGATGGTAAAGGTATGGAGTATATCAAGGAGATTATTCTTTGAAAGCATTCCATAAATAAGCAAATCTTGACTTTTTGTGCCCTTGTTAGGTAGAGTATATGGGTATGAGTCTTTCCATTCTACAAAATGCTCGGGTTCTGCCGTGATAGTGCCGTACTTGGCTACTTCTCTGATGGTGGCAATGCTAAAGAGATTGTACCAGAAAAGTCTTTCGTTTCCCTCCTTTTCTCCTCTTCTGTTTGAATATCTCATAAGCTGGGTTATTGCTTCTATAATTGAGTCGGGTGTGGCGGGAGATTTACATTCAACAACTACCAAGGGCAAACCATTTACGAATAGCACAATATCGGGAATTATATGCTTTCCCGTGCCTGGGACTGCTACCTTAAATTGGGATACGGCTATAAAAGAATTGTTTTCTGGGTTTCTAAAATCTATGTATCTAACCGTTGAAGTCCTATGCCCAATTCTTACCCCTGTGCCTTCAAGAAGTAGTTGATGAATCTCTTCGTTTATTTCCACCAAAGAATTTTTATTAGGTTGCTTAATCTTGTTTATGACTTCTCTAATTTGGTTACAATTTATCCACGGGTTTATTCTCTTTATAGAATCCTTCAGTTCTTCTTCAAGGATAACTTCTCCAAAGGTTTCCCTAAGCTTTTTAGCTTGTTCGTAAATTGGTCCTTCTTTATTAAAGTCTTTAATCTCTTTTGCTTCCTCTGGGTTTTTTACGTTCTGTTCGTATACTTTCCAGCCCAATTGCAAAAGGGTTTTAAGGAAACTGTTTTCTACGTAATTCTTCTCTTTAAATTCTGGAAGTATCCCCATGGTTTTATGAATATTTTAACCTAACTTTATACTTCTTTAACTTCGGAAATCTTAACTCTTACTTTTCCAGTTAATAGGTCTTCCATTAAACCCTTTTTTATTCTCTCAAGTTTTTGTTTGTAGTTTTTTTCTTTCTCTATTACTTGGTCTACCTGTGATATTATCCTGGCTATGATTTGTTGCTCGTGGAGAGGGGGGAGGGGGATTATTAAGTTTTTAAAACAATCCACATCTATGTTTTTTTGAGCTTGTCCTCTCCCGCAATTATAAACTTCCTTCTCTATCGTTTTCAGCGCAAAATAAAGCCACTTTTTACCCTCACTAGTGGGATTGTCTCTTAGGATGATCGTGAAACCGCTATCATTTAAAAAGAATTTGCCCTCGACAAATCTGACGCACTCTTCGGACATTCCAAACCTGCTAACCACAATGTCATTTTCTCTGTTATATTGAGCATGGTAGAAAGTAACCCCTCCGCCTCCGTAAACGGGATAATTTCCTTCCTCCGCTTGGCGCTTTGTTATTCTTTTCCCATAGTAAATCTCACACACCTCCCCCAACCTCACCCACCGCCAGCCCTCGGGGAGCTCGGCGCCGGGGCGAGGGAAGGTTTCGGCAAGGACGGCCTGCCAAAGGCGCTCGGCATCCCGCTTGGCTTCTTCCCTTAGGCGCCGCGCTTCCCGCACGCGCCCCATCAGCTCCTCAATCCGCGCTACAATCCGCCGCTGCTCGGGCAGAGGGGGGAGAGGAAGAGGATGCTCCTCCAGGAAATCCTGCGGAACACGTTGTTGCCCGACGCCCCCGCGAAAAGCTCTTCGGGCTGCCTCCCGAAAAGGTTCGCGCCGCACAAAGAGCCAAATCCATTCGCTAATCACCGAACCTCGAGGCCTCAGAACATGGAATTCAGTGGAACCGAATCCAATGCCATCCCTTAGGCCACGCGCAATCGCTGCTTTTCCATTTTCCATACAGGGCGTTATCTTGGCGAATAGAACGTCGCCTTCCTCAAAGTAGGTGTAACCCTGCCGAACCAGCGCAAATGGCTTCTCCTCGGCAGCAACGATAGTGCCGTCTTCTTCATCCACCGCGCTCATAGGAATAAACGTGGTCGGTGCCTCAGGATCTCGCACAATTCGAGGACGGCGAGGATTAATCTCGCACACCTCCCCCAACCTCACCCATCGCCAGCCGTCGGGGAGTTTGTAGGGCCCATCGCTCATGCTTGCATTCCCTCCTTGTTGTTGCCAAGGAGTTCATTCAGTTCTTCAACGATGCTTAAAATCTCCCGTTCGCGCTCCAAAAGGTTGGCAACGATTTCCGTTGGTGGCGGAAGAGATTCGGTTTCCTTGCGATTTGGGTTGCGAGCGGTGAGATCGTAACCACGCTTCTTAATTTCCTCT
>CALJDG010000055.1 GCA_938023865.1 uncultured archaeon
AATCTTTTGGCAGAGGGAATTTATAAGTAATATAACCCATGCAATAAAAACACCATTGGCTTATATCAAGGGACAGGTAGAGCTTTTGCAGATTAATGTTTATCCAGAGGATAAATTAAGAGAGATCTATCACCGAATACAGGTTCAAGGAGAAAAGATAGAAAGGCTTGTAAATCAACTTTCCACCATAATGAGGCTTGAATCCCAAGTACCCCTAAAGGTGGAAAAGGTTAGCATAAACCAGATTTTTGCGGAATTGGAGGAGGAATACGAATTTATAAAGGATGAAAAGAGTTCTTTTGTGGAGTATCTTGATGAGGACGTAGAGATAGAAGTTGACAAAGAGTATTTCAAGATGGCTTTGAGGAATCTTATAGAAAATGCATACAAATACACAGAAAAAGGCGGAATTATAAGGCTATACTTCAAGGATAATTGTATTGTAGTAGAGGATAATGGAATAGGAATGGAACACCCAGAAAAAGCTGGAGAGTTATTTTATAGAGAAGCCACGTCTACGGATGGCTCTGGTCTTGGGCTTTATATAGTAAAGCTCATATCTCAAAAGAGTGGAATGACCATGAAAGTAGAAAGCCAAAGGGGGAAAGGTACAAAAGTAAGCCTTTGTGGTAGAAGCCCTTAAACTGATTACTTCCACATTTCAGGGAAGCCTTCTAAGGATTCGGTCATGCGCCGCCATCCTTCCATTCTTAATAGTTCTTCCAATTTACTACCTTCTTTAACACCCCCTAAGATGACATCACCGAAAACGGGCTCGCGCCAAAAGTTGCCCGTTTCCCATGAGTTTTTGTGGACTCTATAAATTTCGTTCATCTGTGGGTCTTTTATGTAGGTCTGGTCACTAAGTAAGTTAGACCATGTGGTTGCCATCCTGCTGTTGGCTTCCCTGTGCTCCCTAACCATCTCACGCACCATACGATTAAGAGCCTTGTTGTCCCTTACGAACCTCTCCATGGACGATAGAGCGTACTCGGGGTTTATGTATTCACTGGCGAGTATTCCATTAAGTATCCCAACCAACCACTCTTGCTCTCTTTCACGGCATTGATAACTTAGTACCCTCAAGTTTACTTGTTGATCCTGCGTGGAAGCAATAGGATGAGGGCTCTGAGTTGTAAATATGGAACCCAAAATGAACCCACTTTGTACCAACTCTCCACTACGCATAAGATATGCAAGTTTGATTCCCTTTTGATTTGCAATTGCTCCCATCATTGACAGCCTTTGTATGCCTTCTCTCTCTATAGTCTCAGAAAGTCTTTTTTCATACTCGCTTTCAGGAACAGGTTTAATTTCAACTATTTGCCAATCTCTTCCCGTTGCCGCCTTCCAGATTGCAGATAATAGCTTGACAGAGTCTTCTGGACTGCTAAGAAAAATGGGTTGAGGTTGTTGAGATGCTTGTCCGTTTATGTTCAATATAGTCCTACCACTTGCCATATAACCAGACTGAATGACATGAGTGGCCAATCTAATGGTATCCGTTCTAATAACCATCTCGCCTTTGCGAGCCACATAGATTATCGTGCGTATGGTACCAACAACAATAGCATTTCCCCGAAATTCAAAATCTTTGGGAATATGCAATCTAAGAGCTTCCATACCAGTTTCTGGGTCTACTATAACCTCTTCTCGCCAACTAACCATCTCCTTTGGTGGTAAGAATTTAAAAGTGCTAATCATTTCAACCATTTGCCTTCGTGTCCTCTCATCCGTTCCAGCAGGAAAAAGAAAGGAAACTACTAAGGCCACAGACCTGTTAGGCATAATTAGGGTTATGTCCCTGTAGTTGCTTGGTAGTGGAATACCATCTAAACCAGCGTTAATCGATGCCATGGGAGATAGAAAATGAGGGAAGCCAAGGTTTTCACCTACTATCATTATGCCTTGTGGAATTTGTCGGAAGGCCAACTTTGCATTTCCATTGTTTATCATCTGCCTTTCAAGGAGCCATCTTTGTGCTACCTGCTTGATGTTTCCGTTATGACGAACACCACGTATCTGAATAAAAGATTGCTTGTCACTATTTCCAATAACTATTGAGTTGCCTATAATCCTGACATACCAACCACTTTGAAGCTCAACAGAATAACCATGCAATCGGTCAACAAACAATTGGCTTCCCTTTAGAACTTCTTCACTCCGCTTTGAACTTTGTGCATTTACAGAGTTTATAATAGTTAAAACCAAAAAAACTATAAATAGCCATCTCATTTCTTAACCTCCCAACACTAATAAAGAATAGTTAAATTTTATTCCTCAGTTAAAAACTTGTCAACTTTGGAATCTATGTAAACCAACTTCTATAAGATAAACATACCCAACACCATAAGCCTTGCCTTAGCCCTCTTTTCTTAACCTAAAGTCCTAATTTTACTCTTATTGTACCCCTTGTGCCATAGGATTTATGGTAATTCTTGTCGTACACATGATGGTTTCTGTTACAATATTTAAATTATGAGAAAGTTAACAATGCTTATAAGCCTTTTCTTCCTTGCTCTAATTTTAGCTTCTTGCAAAAAGGAGCACCAATTCTATGGACATTTCTTTGATGAGCCAGCCTATGATTTTGAGCTTACAGACCATAATGGAAAAAGGGTAAAGCTTTCCTCCTTTACTGGGCAGGGTAAGATAGTTCTTATTTTCTTTGGTTATACCCATTGTCCTGATGTCTGCCCTGCAGCCCTTGATACTATGGCAAAAGTTATGGAAAGGTTAGGAGAAGAGGCCAAAGGGGTGCAAGTGCTTTTTGTAAGCGTAGATCCTGAAAGAGATACAGAGGAGGTGCTAAAGGGTTATGTTCCCTATTTCCATCCATCCTTCATAGGTCTAAGGGGAAGCGAAGAAGAGATAAGGAAAGTGGCGAAGGAATATAAGGTTTATTATAGAAAGGTGGAGGGAGAATCTGCTGGAGGCTATCTTGTAGATCATACGGCAACCATATATTTAATAACGCCTGATAACAAAATAAAACTTCTTTACACTCCTGCTAAACAAGATCCAGACAAGATGGCGGAGGACATAAAATTTCTTCTAAGGAAATAATCAAGAAAATATTCTCAAGGAATGGGTTTTCCCTTTCTCAGGATCAAATTTACATGTTTGAAGTCTACCTAAAGGAGCTT
>CALJDG010000056.1 GCA_938023865.1 uncultured archaeon
AAGTTTATGACCATTTAGATTTGCCTGACGAGCGTTTTTAGATGCAAAGCAAAAATCCCAATAAAGGGAATTGAAAGTTCAGGTTCATCCACAGCCTATCACAGTTATCCTATGGATGCAAAGCAAAAATCCCAATAAAGGGAATTGAAAGAAAACCCAACCTTCACTCATCTTCATCCCATCCCTTGTGATGCAAAGCAAAAATCCCAATAAAGGGAATTGAAAGTATTGTTTCATCATTGTTTGGAAAAGCTTCAATGATGCGATGCAAAGCAAAAATCCCAATAAAGGGAATTGAAAGGTAATTATGAAGGACTTGTGAACTGAGGCTGCATCTGTTAGATGCAAAGCAAAAATCCCAATAAAGGGAATTGAAAGTTCTAAGGAGCCTGACGAAACTAAAATAGAAGTACCAAGGATGCAAAGCAAAAATCCCAATAAAGGGAATTGAAAGTGTCTCTGGCTGTTCCGCCAGCAACCCTTACAACAGACGATGCAAAGCAAAAATCCCAATAAAGGGAATTGAAAGTGCAACTGATTAAGGTTAACGCTTTGATAAACATGGGATGCAAAGCAAAAATCCCAATAAAGGGAATTGAAAGCAATGGAACGCCCTTATGAAACGTGTTTCCCAGTCACTTGGATGCAAAGCAAAAATCCCAATAAAGGGAATTGAAAGTGCAGGATAAACGTCAATGGTTAATTTCGTGCCGCTCAGATGCAAAGCAAAAATCCCAATAAAGGGAATTGAAAGTAACGCTTGAATTTCCACAAGGAAGCACCATATACATCACGATGCAAAGCAAAAATCCCAATAAAGGGAATTGAAAGCTAGGTTTCAGCTTGCTGTTGCAGTTTGGACAGACAAGGATGCAAAGCAAAAATCCCAATAAAGGGAATTGAAAGAATACTCTGGCAAGTATTCCAGAGTGGTTGAAGTCTCTCGATGCAAAGCAAAAATCCCAATAAAGGGAATTGAAAGACACAAGTACATCAAGATTGAGCCTCGCCAGTTTCTGGGAAGATGCAAAGCAAAAATCCCAATAAAGGGAATTGAAAGATCACGGCTGTTTTCTCGCTGCCCCAACCGTTAAACCAGGATGCAAAGCAAAAATCCCAATAAAGGGAATTGAAAGACCCCATAAACGCGAGGGACGTATATTACCTGCCACGATGCAAAGCAAAAATCCCAATAAAGGGAATTGAAAGTTATGTTGCGAGCTTAAAACAACCCTAACAATATATTTTGATGCAAAGCAAAAATCCCAATAAAGGGAATTGAAAGCTCCGGCGATGACTATTGTTAGTAGACTGTAGGATATGACGATGCAAAGCAAAAATCCCAATAAAGGGAATTGAAAGATTGACGAGCGCATTTTCAGTGGAATCTGGCTTCTTTTTGATGCAAAGCAAAAATCCCAATAAAGGGAATTGAAAGCTAGAACAAAATTTAAGGAGGCTAATCAGCTGTTAAATTCATACCCCCAGATTTTTGCGGATGTGGAGTAAAAAATAATTAAGGGAAATTAGGAGTACGCAAAATGTAATTTTTCTACCTATTCTAACTCGTTCAACATTTGTTGCAGTTTTTCAGAGAGATTTTTAGTTTTCGCCAAGGTGATAAGCTTTTCCATATCTAACTTTTCTTTATACCTTATTAAGATGGTTTTTACATCTCTAAAATCTTCCCATTCAATTTTTTTAATAATCAAGGCTTCTGGACTAACAAGTCTACATTCGATATTATGGTATTTCACCAATTTATAGCTGGAAAGCGCAAAACGACTATCACCGTCACATGCTATTTTAAAGTCAAAATAGGGAAATTCATTTTTGTAAAATACCGCAAAGTGTTCGCAATTTTCAACAGCATAAATTATGTCTTCATCTGAAACGTCGAAACCTTCTTCTCGTAATTTACTGGCAAGTTTTAATAGTTTTGTCTTATTCTTTTCCACTATAATATCAATGTCTAAACTTGCTCTGGGAAATCCGTAATATGGTAGAGCAAACCCTCCTGTAAGTACATATTTGATTTGTGATTGATTTAGCAAATGTATTAGACTTTTGATAAACGTTTTCGCCAACTTATCATCTCCATAATCTTTTCCTTTATTTCCTTATCTGTTATGCGTGGATTTTCATTTTTTAGACTTTCAACGTAACAATCAAGTGCAAAGTCAACTAGTTCAGATTCTATCAGTTCCACCGGGAATTTTTTTAGAATTTGTTCATTATGCTTCTTTTTAAATTTTAACGTAGTCTTCATTCGTTACACCTCTCTGCGTGGATGCTTATATACATTTCATGATAAGGTTCTAGATGCAAAGTCCATAAAAGGGAATTAAAAGAAAAGCTATGCATGGTTTCGCCTTCAAGAGAATGGCTTAAAACCTCAAGTACAGGAGGCCCGGAACCTGGGTTTGGCGCCCTGGCCGGGATTTGAACCCGGGTCAGGCGGGTGACAGCCGCCTATACTAGACCGGACTATACTACCAGGGCCATTCGGCGAAACGCCAAGATGAATAGATGGAAAATGTTAATTTATTAAGTTTTCTTGGCTTTTAGCAGCATTTTTGAGAGGTTATCCATTATGGCAACGTAGGATTCCTCGAGGGTTATTAGGCCCCCTGTTGGTCCTCCCTCTCCAACAACTATGTACTCGTTTGGCGCGTGGGCCCTTCCGCCGTGGCCTATGCCGCCCTCAACAAATGGAAGATTTAGTGGTTCTCTGTTGAACATGCAGAAGGGCGCGCTTCCAGCCATGTGAGGCCATATTTCAGGTTCGTAACCAAACTCGCAGTAGGTCTTAATAACTGCTTGGGCGGCTGGTTCGCGCACGCTTGTTTTTGCCCACCCATATCCTTCTTCAAGCTGGACTATTTTTATTTCATTAAAGCCATGCTTGTCTAAGTGCTTCCTTATTTTTGGTATAACCTCTTCAACAGTCATGTTGGGCACTAGGCGAACGTCTATTTTCACGGTTATTTTATGGGGTAAAACAGTTTTAGTGCCCGGACCGGTATATCCGCTCCAAATACCATCAATGTTTAGGGTTGGCGAATAGAGATATTTTAGCAGCGCCTCCCTCCCGTGAACGTCGTTAATAAAACGTTCAACTTTCATTTCCTTCTTGACCGTTTCCTCGTCGAAAGTCTTTTCCAGCTTCTCTATCAATTCTATGTCTTCAGGGCTTGGAGGAGCAACGTTATCATAGAAACCTTCAACCAAGACTTTATTTCCATCTTTTGACGTGAAAGTGCTAAGGGCTTGTATCATGCGCAACGCTGGGCTGTCAACCCAAGCCTTGTTGCTGCCGTGGATGTCAAACTCTGTCGGTCCATAACCCCAACCCTTTCCATCAAGCTCAAGTTCAAAATATACTATTCCTTTAACGCCCAACGCCATTTGAACCTTACCCTTCTCGTCTTGGTCAGCTGTGGGGAAGAAAACGGCGTCCGCCCTCTTCAAAATGCTTAAGTATTCATTTATGAACTCTGGGAGGTGGCGGCTTCCAAGCTCCTCTTCGCCTTCAGCCACAAAAATTAGGTTAATCGGAATTTCTTCACCAACAGCCTTTATAGATTCGCAAGCATTCAAAAAGGCTGCAAGTTCCCCTTTAGTGTTTATGGCTCCTCTGGCGACAAGGCATTTCCCGAAGGGCGGCATTTCTACAATGCGACCTTCTAGTGGTGGAACAATCCAGCCAGGCTCATCCACCGGCTGTGTGTCATACATCATGTAAATTATGACAGTTTTATCCGCGCCAGCATCGTAATATCCATAAACTACAGGATTACCAGAAGTCTCCACGAGCCGTGCATCCTTACAGCCTAAACAGTTCAGATAATCCCTAACAAGGGTTGCGCATTCACGTATCCCAAGATTCTCAGCGGATATAGAAGGCTGTCTAACAAGCTCTTGCAGCCGGCCGAGATGCTCTTCAAAATTATCTTCAATGTATTTAAAAACCTTCTCTCGATTCATCCACTACACCATCACCATATTCTAAACCCAAAAAGTATAAAGCTTCACATGGCCCACGTTTCTAGATAATTTATATATCCAAAAATGTTTAATGGAAATAAGAGGGAGAACCTTTTTGCCCCTTGATGAGCCCCAAATCTACGCGGTTGTAATAGCAGTGGTTGGAGTAGTTGCAGCTCTCCTAATAGTTTTTTATGCTATGGGGCGAAGGGGTAAAGCAGAAAAGAAAGCCTCCGAAAAAGTTGAATTGAAGCCAAAAGAAGTTTTACCATTCAAAATTGTTAAGACTGTTTCTTTGGAGGATGCTGCCCGCGCTAAAGAAGAGCTTAGGATACTTGATTTGGAAAGGGAGATTTTAAGTGACGCCATAAGAAAGCTCTATGAGGCTCATGCTGAAGGCAAAATAACGGAGGAAGAGCGGGACCGGCTTGCCCAAACATATAAGGAACGAATGATGATTGTTAAGGAAGCAATTGCAAAGGACGAGTCTGTTGTAGCTTTACACGAGCTTGAAGCCATGCAGGAAGACCTAATAAAACTTTTCAGCGAACGCTTCGACGAAATAAGCGCAAAAATTGAAGAACTCCGCTTAAAGGTTGAAGCCAAACCATTAAAGGAAATAACGATACCAGCGCAAAAACCAGCAAAACTAGTAGAAGCCGAGGAAAAACCAGAGGCAGCAGAAACCGAAGAAAAAGCAAAAAAGAAGAGAAAACCACCCGTCAAGCCTCCCCCTAGAACGGAGGCTGAAAAACGCATAGAAGAGATTAGAGCCGAAGTTGAAAAAGTTTTGGAAAGACTGGGGCAGATGGAAATTGAAACTTAAGGAAGACGTGGAAAAAGCGAAGAGAAATGCGGCACTAGAAGCAGTCAAACACGTTCAAGATGGATTTATATTAGGACTGGGAAGCGGAAGCACAGTCGCCTATGCAGCTGAAGAAATTGGGAAAAAAATGAAAACCGAAAAAATACATGTAAAGGCAGTACCAACATCATACCAATCTTTTATGCTAGCAGTGAAGAATGGCATTCCAGCAACAACGTTGGAGGAAAACCCCACAATAGACCTGACAATAGATGGAGCAGACCAGATAGACGAAAATCTGAACTTAATTAAGGGCATGGGCGGCGCCCTAACCCGCGAAAAAATAATTGCCGCCGCATCCAAAACCCTAATAATAATAGCAGACGAAAGAAAAAAAGCCAAAATCTTAGGCGAAAACGGACAAAAACTCCCAATAGAGGTTTTACCCTTCGCTGCATCCTTTGTAATGCGTAAACTAAGCGAAATGGGTGGAAAACCAAAAATAAGAGAAGGCAACGGAAAAGTCGGCCCAGTTATAACCGACAACGGCAACTTCATAATAGACGTAGACTTCGGATCAATAAAAGAGCCAGAAAAACTGGGAAAAAAGTTGAAGATGGTTCCCGGAATAGTGGAGACAGGACTTTTTATAAATATGGCTGATCTGGTTTACATAGGAAAAAGGGATGGGACTGAAAGGCTAGAGCGAAAAATAAAAAGAACTAGTAAAAGTCTATAAGCCTTTGAAAAGAGGTAAAATGTTTTCATGAGAGCTGCCAAACAAACATGCCTGAGCTGATGGTCTCTAACGATACACAGTTAAGCTTTAGTTTATTAAAATAAACATTTTTAAGATATGGCGATGTAAAATGAGGAAGGTAGCTGTTGTTGGTGTTGGGCACTCCAAGTTCGGAAGAAGGGCAGATGCAACCTACTGTGAAATAGCCTTTGAAGCTGTAAAGGAGGCACTTGAAGATGTTGGGATAACCCAGAAGGATCTTGAATTAAGCGTTGTTGGTTCTGTTGGCAACAGGCTTTACGACATGTATCCTGCCCCAATGTTAAACGAGTATGTTGGCCTAGCTTCTAAAGGGCCTTTAAGGGTTGAGGCTGCATGCGCTACAGGGAGTGCGGCTGTGTTTACGGCGTATAATGCTGTTTCATCCGGGTATGTTAACTCTGCCATTGCTATTGGCGTTGAAAAGATGAGTGAGGTGGACACTCCTACGTCGACAGCTGTAGGTGGTCGCGGTTGCTATTTGTGGGAGTTTCACATGTTTGGCACGAGCTTTGCGGCCTACTACGCGTTGTTTGCAACCGCCCACATGAGGAGGTATGGAACAACAGAAGAGCAGCTTGCAAAAGTTGCGGTAAAAAACCATTTTTATGCTGCCAGAAATCCGAAAGCTCACTTTCAAAACGAAATAACCCTTGAACAAGCCTTAAAATCTAGAATTGTTTGCTGGCCCCTAAAACTATATGATTGCTGCCCAATAAGTGACGGTGCCGCCGCTGTAATTTTGACATCTGAAGAAAAGGTTAAAGAATTAAAGGTTGAGGATCCTGTTTGGATTCAGGCAGTAGGCTTCGGTTCAGATAGCGGCAACCATACAAGGAGGGATGATTTCACTTCGATAAAGTCGGCGAAAATGGCTTCTCAATTGGCATACAAAACAGCCAAAATAGGTCCAGAAGATGTGGAAGTAGCTGAGGTTCACGACTGTTTCACAATAGCCGAAATAATTGCATATGAAGACCTTGGATTCTGCAAAAAGGGATATGGTGGAAAACTAATAGATGAGGGAGAAACATCAATTGGAGGAAAAATCCCAGTAAACGTTGACGGAGGATTAAAAGCCAAAGGCCATCCGCTAGGCGCCACAGGCTGTTCAATGATATATGAGCTGGTAAAACAGTTAAGAAATGAAGCTGGCAATAGGCAGGTTCCCATTAAAAAGGGCATTGGGTTAGCGCATAACGTTGGCATGACTGGTCAATATTGCTACGTTATAATCCTTAAAAAGTGAAAAGTCATGGCTGAAAAAGTTGAGTATCCAACCGTTAAAAGCAGAACTCTAACACTCACCCACGACATCCCGATCTCCAAAACAAAAAAGTACTGGGAAAACTTAAGAAATGGAAAAGTTTACGCCTTAAAATGTATGAAATGCAGCAAAGTTTACTATCCCCCACAAGCTGACTGCCCAGAATGTCTAACCTCACAAATGAAATGGATCCAACTATCAGAAGGCGAAATTGAAACTTTCACAAAAGTTTCCCTAAAACCTCAAGGCTTCGAACAACACAAGGAAGACTTCATCATCGCCATAGCCAAAACGCCAGAAGGAGCAAAAGTAATGGGATGGCTCGAAAACATAAACGTCGAAAACATTAAACTAGGAACACGTGTGAAAATAACAGCAAAAACGATGCATGACGGCTTCCCCGCCATAATACTCAAACCAACATGAAATCGATTTCAATTTTAAAAAAGAACCAAAAAATAATTTACAAGATCATACTTTTCTGACGCGCACATATTTTATTTTGCCTTTATTCTTTTCCCACTTGTCTATTATTAAGCATGAACTATGCTAAGAGCGTAAACTTCATAACGATGGTGCCTATGGCGATATCGGCTGTAGAATATGGCGAAAAGCCAAATTTTTAAGTTTTTAAAGGGCACAGTTGGACCTTTCTCGGGGTCATTACGCACCTACCCCCTCCCTATCTATCAGCTATATTCCAAGTTTCTTTTCTCAAGCTCGTCGAGTTTTTGTTGCAATATCGAGTATCAATCCGGTGAGCGGGGCTATACTAAGGCAATCCAATATATCACTGCCGAGGTGAAAACCAGCATATTATCAACTGTGCTTCCTTCTTGTATAACGCAACGCTTTAAACTTTCTGCGCAGCCATTTTACTTGTCTCTATAGTAACGTTTAATCGAGAATAGCTTCCAAATTAACGGATGTTAACTCATTACCAGAAAAGGTTAAAATATTCAGAATACGACGACGAGTTCGCAGTTAAAGTGGGCAACAAAACCGAAAGAAATACATGCTTCTCGAATAAGGCTTTGAATACGTTTGCCAAAAGGACGACTTAATGTTTTTTAGGAAGCGTAAATAAAATACAAAAATGTACCGGGGTAATCCAGAACGTAGCCGGGGTAGCCTATTTGTGCTTTTAACGGAGATTTCCCACGCAAATCCCCCTTTTTAGGCGTTTTCCTCGAATTTGACTCGTTTAAGGTGTTTGGAGGTGAGAAAGGTGAGTGGTGGAAAGACGGTTAAGTGTCCTGAGTGTGGTTGTGACCTGGTGTATAAGGATGGTATAAGATATACTCGACATGGGGAAGTTCAAAGGTATCTGTGCCGGAATTGCGCATACCGGTTTTCATACGGAAAACCTTAAGTCACCCGTGAATTCCTTTTTTCTGTTGATGGTTCCGATTTGGGTTTTTCCTTCAGTGTTTTTGTAATGCTATTGGAGTTTGTAGAATGATTTTGGTAAACTATTTAAATTTGTTTACCTAAATAAGTAATTAAAGTGTATTGCTTGCTTGCTGGTGATTATTATGCGTAAGGAAATGCCGGAGTGGTTGAAGAGATATTATAACAGGCTTTGGACAAAATGTGGAAGGCAAGCGTTTACTTTAGAACATGTGATGGAAGAGTTGAGGGTTAGTAGAGTTATGGCGATTAAGGTGCTTTGGGAGTTGGAGCAGAGAGGGTTTGTGGATAAGGAGAGAAGCGAGGTTGATTATAGAGCGAGAGTTTATAGGTTGATTTCGCCGGAAGACATCAGTTTTGCCATAGGGATTTATTCCTTAGTCGAGAAGGAGAAAATTGGCAAGCAGAGTTTGGTTGAAAAGCTTGTTTTTATAGGAGATAGGCTTTTGTATGCGATAACTGGAAGTCATGCCGCTTATTATTATCATCATTACATGTTTCCGCCAAAAGTTGTTGAAATTAAAATAGAATCTAAGGACGAAGGAAAATGGATAGCTTTCTTGACTGATGAAAGAACCCGAGTGTTTATCGGGGATGTGGTAGAGACGAGAAAAATAAGAAGTTACGTAAAGCTTGTTCATTCAAACAGGCCGATTGAGTTAATAAGGACAAGAACCGAGGAGGGATATTATGTGGAAAAGCCTGAGTTTCTTTTGATTGAGCTTTTAGAAAGGCAAACTCAAACGAGTATAACAGAGGCTGTTGCGATCATTTTGCAGAAAAAAAACCAGCTTAAATGGCACGGCGATGATGGAATCATAAAACTTGCAGGTAACATGGGTTTCTCAAGGAGATTGGGGTTTCTGCTTGACGCGATAAACACTGAAGCACGCAAGCCTGTAATTAAAGGCGAAATTATACAAGAAATAATGGAAGATGTAAAAGGGAAGAGTAACGAGATTTTCCCCAGGGATGATGTATTTCTTTCAAGATTTATGGAGTTGAGAAACAAATTAGCGCATAGAGTGCTATTAACTAGAGAAGAGACTGAAGAGCTTGAAAAAATGAAAGAAAGGTTTGAGGGATATAAAGTGTTAAGCGAGAAATGGGGTCTTCAATCCATTTTGCCGAGGGAAATTGTTCGAAAGGTTTTGGAAGATTTGGGTGTGAAACTTGCAGAGAAGTAAAGCAAGTAAAATAGAAGCTGTCAGCCTGAAGGATTTGGATAGAATAAGTCGTGAAGCAAAGAATTTTGGAATCGGTCTCATAGTGATCGGTGGCTACGCGGTAAGAGCTTATACTGAATCGAGAAGTTGGAGGTTCACAAAAGATATCGACCTTGTTACAACAAAAAGAGATTTGACGGCTCTTCGCGGTATTTTTGAGTTACTGAAGTACGGGTTCGATCAAACTGAGTTTGGAGTTAAGGGAAGCAAGAAAATCAATAATGAGTCTATTGAGCTTCATATTTCGGTTGACAAAGTGATTGATTGGAGCACAAATTTGGAGTATAGATTACCCGGGGATTTTTTCTCTAATGCCAAAGAGATAAGCATAAGACCGTATTTTGAAGAGAACACCCACCTTAAAACAAGTGTGATGGTAGCGCCGATTGATGATGTTCTTGTAATGAAGTTAATGACAGAAAGACCAAGAGACCATTTTGATGCTATGGCATTGATTCTTGATTCTTTCGGAGAATTGAATGTTAAAAGATTTTGGGCAAATGCCAAGCATTCGGATTTAGAAGGGCATATAAACAAAAGGTTGAATTCTTTATTGGTAGATCTGAAGAAGGGCTTAGCCAAGAAAATGTGGAAAGAGTTTACGGGAAGAGTGCTCATAAGAGAGCAAGAAGTTGTGTTGAAAAAGAGAATAAATATTCTGCTTGAGTAGATGCCCGTTTTAATTACAGAATTGATGAATTGCCGTTCGCTATAGTATATAAATATTCGCTAATAGCGAACAAAGACCAGTATAAATACAGAGAAGGGTATAGGAGGGATGAACTATGGCTTTTTTGCTATTCTATCCATTCTTCTTCTATTGCGCGTAGGTCTTCTTCTTCGTTGTAGCAGTCCCAGCAAAGGATCATTCCGTCGAGTTCATAGATTTCGTCTTCGTCAAGTTCTGTGCCGCAGTTTTCGCAGTGTTTTTTCTTTTTTGTTTTCGCTTTGCTTTCTGATTTAGCCATGTTTATTCCACAAATTAACCATATTCGTCTTCGTAGTCAAGTTCATCTATCTCTATTTCGTGGCATTCTTCGCATAAGCCGCCATAGGTTTCATATGCAAAGTCGCTTACAACGTCGGAGAAGCCATAGAACTAATAGAAGCAGGCTTTGAATACGTAACAGGCGAATACAACGACGGCGGCAAACTTTTCCGAAAACGTAAATAAACAACAAGCAAAACTTTAAAATGGTCGGGGTCAGGAAAAAATCCATGAAAAACCGCCGGGGTAGCCTAGCCTGGAATGGGCGCCAGACTCATAATCTGGAGAACAAATGGGGCAAACGCCTATAGTCCAGAGGTCGCGGGCTCGAATCCCGCCCCCGGCACTCTCCAAATAGTTTAAATGAAGTCTTAGACATATGCCTATTTCCGCTTTCTAAAATACACCGTTCCAGCATAGACAAAATGACAAACTATTTTACGCCCAAACAGCAAACACCGTTATAAACACAAACTTCTAAATGGATTTTAGAAGTGGCGTAAAATGAAAAGCAAGTTTGAAGGCGTATTTGTTCCGCACATTACGCCCTTTACAGAGAAGGGCGAAATAGACTTTGAAGCCCTCCGTGTTTGTGTGCATTTCTGGATTGAGGGCGGCGTTGAGGGTCTTATGCCATGTGGCAGTAATGGAGAAGCCCCATATATGGCAAGGGAGGAACGCCAAAAAATCATAGCCACGGTTTTAGAAGAAGCAAAAAACAGCGTAACAGTTGTGGCTGGAACCGGCGCGCCTAGCACGTGGGAAACCATTCAGCTTACAAAGGAAGCTATGGATTTAGGTGTCGATGCAGCCGTTGTGGTAACACCCTACTATTATAGGCCTTCAAACCGCGAGCTGACCGCCCATTACAAGACTATTTTAGAAAATGTCGACTTGCCCATAATTCTTTACAGCGTTCCAAAGTTTACAGGCTATGCTCTAGAACCGTCAACAATTGCAGAGCTTGCCAATGAATATTCGAATGTCGTCGGCGTAAAGGATAGTGGCGGAAATATTGCCACAATAACGGAAACAATACGCTTAGTAGGCAAAAAAATAGCTGTCCTGGCTGGAACAGCCGATGTTGTGCTTCCAACACTTGTTCTAGGCGGAAAAGGAGCAGTAATAGCCGTGGCCAACGCTTATCCAAAGTTATGTGCAAGCCTACACAAAGCTTACAGGGAAGCCGACATTAGAAAAGCGGCAAAACTTCAAAGAACAATAACCTGCATAAACGAGATTCTGGTTAGACGATACAACCAGCTATCAGCCATAAAAGAGGCTATGCGATTGCTTGGATTACCAGCGGGATATCCGCGTAAGCCAGCCCTACCTCTGGGCGAAACTGAAAAAGCCGAAATAAAAAGCCTACTTAAGCGGTTAAACACAGGACTAAAGCCTGATCTTAATTTGTAAATCGCCCCAAAATCTTCATTCACTTCGAATTACGCTTAAGCAACAATTGTAAAAATTAAAGGTCGCAACAAATCTTATAACGAGAATAGACAAACTATTCTAAAGACAATTGAAGGAGCCAAAGTTGACCAGTAAAACCTTCGAGGAAATCTTTCTGGAAGCTGTTGACGAGGCTCTAGCTTCGTTGGGCGAGTCAGTGAAACAATCGATTTATTATCACCTTGAAGAAAAATTCAAAATACCGAGAAAAGAGATTCCAAACCGCGTAAAGGATTTCGCCAAAGGTCTAGAGAAAATTTTCGGTATAGGTGCACGATTTCTCGAAATTTTGATAATGAGGAAGCTTTATGACCGGATTGAAAAGCCTATTGATTGGAATGAACATAAAGAATTCGCTTTTGAGAATTATGTTGAGGCAGCAAGGCGAAGCTTTAAGAAAAGTCAAGGCTAGTCGCTAGAGCCTTTTTGGTTTAGTTTGTTATTGATTTTGGATTCATAAGGATTTTAATAGTGCTCTCGAAAAGGTTTAATGCATCTTAATATTTAATATACTAAAGGTTGAGACACTTGCCTCCAAAAGACTTCCAAAAGATATTCCTAGAAGCTGTCGAAGAGGGACTATTAACCCTAGGTGAAACGCCAAAACAAGCCATCCTATTTCATTTGGAAAACACCTTCAAAATAAGGAGAGAAGAAATCCCCCAGAACCTGACAGAATTCCAAAAAGCCCTAGAAAAAATCTTCGGACATGGAGCATCATACCTAGAAAAGCTCATACTTAAAAAGCTTTACGACAAGTTTCAACTGGAATTTGAGGAGACAGAAAACCCTCCAAACCTAATTAACAGTGTGGAAAGCCTAAAGAAGCGCATTTTTTCGGGGGATGCCTAACATGGAAAGAAGAGATTATGTACCCCATGTTTTGGGAATGCTTCACGCGTTATTTGATGGTTTAGAAGAACTTGTTTATGTGGCTGACCCCGAGTCATACGAGATACTTTTTGCAAATAGCAAGTTTAAAGAGGTTCTAGGCGGGGAAGTTGTAGGCAGGAGATGTTACGAGGTTATTTACGGTGTTGAAAGCCCATGCGCTTTCTGCACCAACAAATACATTTTCGGAGAAAACATTGGAAAAACTCACACGTGGGAACGCCACTGCGAAAAAAGAAATCGGTGGTACAAGTGCATAGATAAAGCCATAAGTTGGCCTGGAAACAAGCATGTCCGGCTTGAAATTGCCATTGATGTGACTGCACACAAGAAAATGGAGAAAGCCTTAACCGAAAGCGAAAGGCAGTATCGCACCCTCGTTGAAGCCGCCCCAGATGTAATTTACAGCATCTCATCTGATGGAAGAATTATTTCGCTTAATCCAGCCTTTGAGAAGATTACTGGCTGGAAATGTGAAGATTGGATTGGAAAACCTTTCACTGAGCTTATACATCCAGAAAACCTTGAAAGGGCTGTGAATTCCTTCCAGAAAACTCTTGCCGGCAGGCCTGAAATGGTTGAGCTCCGTGTCCACTCGAAGTCAGGCGACTACTTGGTCGGAGAATTTATAAGTGTGCCTTTAATTGAGGATGGAAAGATTGTTGGCGAGCTTGGAATAGCCAGAGACGTGACAAGCCGCAAAACATACGAAGATAATCTCCAAAGAATTACGACAACCCTTCACACGTTGGTTCAGGCGATCCCAGACATTGTTTATTTCAAGGATACTGAAAGGCGAAACCTAATAGTGAACAGTGCCTTCGAAAAACTCGTAGGCTTGAAAAAAGAGGAAATTATTGGAAAACGGGACGAAGAATTCTTTCCACACGATTTGGCTGCTCAATGCCGGAGAAGCGATGAAGAGGTGCTCGGCAAGGGCGTCGCAATTCGAGTGGAAGAGCAAACGACAGACGAAAAAGGCAATAAAAAGTTTTTCGACACTATTAAGGTTCCAATCCGCGATAAAAACGGAAACATTACAGGCTTAATCGGCGTAAGCAGAGACATAACAGAGCGCAAATTTATTGAAGAAAAGTTAACGGAGAGGGAGGAACTCTTCCGCTCGATCGTTGAAAACTCTCACGACGGCATAGCAATAATAAATGAGGATTATAGGATCACTTATGCCAATGACGAACTGTCAAAAATCCTCAGATATCCAAAAGAAGAAATAATCGAACAGGATTTTAGAAAATTCCTAACAGAAGAATACAGAGCACACTTCAGGAACGAAAAGCTATGCTTCGAAGCGAATCAGCAAGAAAATCAGGAGAAGGTTCTTTCAGAATACAGGCTAAAAATAGTTAGAAAGGATGGCGCGGAAAGGGAAATTGAGGTTAGAGCTGTTACAATAAGAGATGCCAAAAACAAGATACGCACGATAGCCCAAGTGCTGGATATAACAGAACGCGTAAAGCTGGAAGAGGAGAGGAAACTTTTCGAAAAGAGGCTTTCAGAGCTAAACATTCACGTCAAAAAGTTTAGTGATGCAAAATCTATCAACGAAATTTATCGACTGACTTTAGACGCCACGGAGAAAATTCTTGGTTTCGAATACGCCTCAATCCTCATGGTGGAGGAAAACTTTCTGAAAATGGTTGCCCACAGAGGATACTCAAAAGTCTTCTTCCTTAAACTTTCACTCGACGGAGAGAGGGGTGTAACCGTTAAAGCAGCTAAAACTGGAAAATCAATAATCGTTCCAGACATTGGAAAAGAAAAAGCCTACGTTAGGGGCGGCGAAGAAATTGCATCAGAACTTGCAACTCCCATAAGGATTGGAAGTAAAGTTTTAGGCGTACTGAACATTGAGAGCAGAAAGATAGCCGCCTTCAAAGAGGAAGACAAGAAACTTCTCGAAATATTGGCTTCAAACGTAGCCGTAGCAATAAGTAACCTTAAGAGAAGGGAGAAGCTTTCAGCGCTCAATGATTATGCGCACGCACTAAACACTGCAAAAAATGTTGAAGGTGTGTGCACAAAAACTCTGGATGCGATGCAGAGGATTCTCGGTTTTAAAAATGTTGATTTTCTCCTAGTTGTTGGCAGAAAGCTTAAGCTTCTTAAAACGAGGGGATTAAGCTTCACGCCTAAACTTGCACTCCCATTAGATGGAGATAAAGGCGTAACCGTAATTGCGGCAAAAACCGGTAAAACTATTTATGTTCCGGATGTTAGAAGGGAGAAGGCCTACCTTAATGCCGGAATAGATGGAATAATGTCTGAACTTGCGGTGCCGATAAAAATTGGAACACGTGTTTTAGGCGTGTTAAACGTTGAAAGCGAAAAGTTAGCAGCCTTCGACGAGGAAGACAGGCGTCTTCTTGAGATTTTAGCTTCACACGTTGCAATAGCATTAAGCAACATAGAGAGAAGAGAAAGCCTTGAAAATCTCTCGAAAAAGCTAGAAAACTTGATGATAAGCTCCACAAAAATAATGACAATAAAGGATGTCCGTAAAAGGCTTATGGAAATAGCAAAGGCGATACAACGCTTCGGCTGGAGAAGAGTGGTTATCGGACGTGTAGATGAAAACCTTGAACGGAGAGAGCTCATCACAGTAGGCCTAACAAAAGAGGAGATTAAACTCCTCAAAGAGAGGAAGGCTCCGGGACACGTTTGGAAGGAACGCCTAGGCCAAAAGTTTGAGAAATACAAGATTGGCGAGTTCTTCTACATACCTTGGAGGGACCCATGGATTAGAGAGCACTTCTTCCATATTCCACCAGAAATTCCGTTGGACGAGGCGGAAAAATACATAAGGACCGCCGTTCCAAGCCGCTTGTCTGAAGAGAACATGGTGGACTGGCATCCACAAGACATGCTTTATGCTCCGTTGCGTACACCTGAAGGAAGAATCGTCGGCATTTTAAGCATGGACGACCCCGTTGACGGAAAAAAACCAACAAAGGGCTCCCTCACGCCACTGGAGCTTTTCCTACATCAAGCAGCAATAACTATTGAGAACGCTGAGCTTATGGAAAGCCTTGAAAAAGCTAGGAGAGAGCTTCAAGTTTACGCTGACCAGCTTGAGGAGAGGGTAGAAGAGCGAACAAGAGAACTACGAGAAATGCAGGATAAGCTGCTCAAGGCTCAAAGGCTAGCCGTTATAGGCGAGTTGGCAGGAATGATCGGACATGACCTCCGTAATCCATTAACAAGCATAGCCGGCGCAACATACTACCTCAAAAAAAGGCTAAACCAGACTATAGATGGAAAAGTTATGGAAATGCTTAACCTCATAGAAAAGAACATTAATTATTCCAACAAAATAATAAACGATCTTCTCGACTATTCTAAGGAGATTAAACTTGACATAACCGAAGCAAGTCCCAAGGCGCTAGTAGAGGAGGCATTGGCCTCTGTTGAAATTCCAAGCAACATTAACGTTATGAAAATTGTTCACAATGCACCTAAAATAAGAGCTGACTCTGAGAAGATAAAGCGTGTCCTTATAAACCTGATAAGAAATGCTCTTGACGCAATGCCAAAAGGTGGAACCCTAACAATAAGGTGCAGGAAGAAAGGCGCCAACGTTGAGTTTATTGTTTCAGACACTGGGATTGGCATGTCCAAAGAAACTATGAAAAAGCTTTGGACTCCGCTGTTTACGACTAAGGCTAAGGGTATGGGTTTCGGCTTGTCGATTTGTAAACGTTTTGTTGAAGCCCACGGTGGCGCCATAACAGTTGAAAGTGCCTTAGGTAGAGGTTCATCCTTCACGGTAAACTTTCCAATAGAACCCAAAATAAAAGAAGAAGGAGGTGAAAAAATATGGTTAAAAACGCGAGAATCCTCGTTGTTGACGACGATGAGAACATAAGAAAAGTCCTAACAACAATACTAGAGGAGGAGGGCTACACCGTTGACGAGGCTGAGAACGCCAAGAAAGCCATAGAAAAGACTAGGCGGAAAGTCTACAACCTAGCCCTAATAGACATTCGCTTGCCAGACATGGAAGGAACAGAACTCCTAACGAAGATGAAGGACACCGTGCCAAAAATGCGAAAAATAATAATAACTGGCTATCCAACGTTACAAAACGCCATAGAAGCCGTAAACCGCGGTGCAGACGCCTACATACTGAAGCCATTTGACATGGAAAAGGTCTTAGCAACAATCAAGGATCAGCTTGGAAGGTATGAAGAGGAGAAGCATTACAGCCAAGATAAGGTTGCAGAGTTCATTGAAACAAGAGTGAAGGAGTTAGAGGCCGAGAAAGCAGTCCAGAACCGCCCGTAAAGTGTTCAAGCATTTTTCAAGTTTCTTATTCTTACTCTTTTAAAAGTTTTTATTTAACTATAGTTTTGTGTATTTAAAATTTTTCAGATTTTACGATCTTTAACGGGGAAATTTTATCTCTTTAAGGATACAGTGCCTTTAAAATGGAGCCTTTTAAAATTATAGTTTCTTTTCGGCTGCCGACGCCTCAAAAAGGTTTGAAAGCCTTGGAATCCTCATGTTTGATTAGCACTGAATTTTGTTTATTGACGGCTTCAGTTTGGCTGGTGTTTACATTTTTGTTGCATAAAGTTTAAAAAGCCACACTACATTTAGTGCTTGAAAATAACGCTTAAACACTATACTTAAGCACGCGATGGAAAGCCATGAAGTGCCCTTACTGCGGCTCCGAAAACATAAAAACCCTTGAAACGAGAGACTCGCCGGACAACACCATAAGAAGGCGTAAGGAGTGCATCAACTGTGGAAAACGCTTCACAACATATGAGTACATAGAAACCATAGAGTTGATGGTTAAGAAACGCGACGGCAGACTTGAACGCTTCGACATAAACAAAATCATTAGGGGATTACAAAAAGCCTGCGAGAAGAGACCTGTAACAATGGAGCAAATCCACGAACTGGCAGAAAAGGTTAGGCAGGAATTGACAGCAATGGGCAGGGAGGAGGTTACGTCACAGGAAATCGGCGACTTGGTAATGAAGCACTTGAAAAGACTTGACCGAGTGGCCTATGTGCGTTTCGCATCCGTTTACCGCAGATTTGAGGAGCCTGAGGACTTCCGTCGCGTGCTTCAAGAGGTTAGGTGATATGAATGAAGCTTGTTAGAAAGCGTGATGGCAGATTAGAACCCTTCGACCAAGAGCGGATAACAAACGCCATTTGGAAGGCAGCCAAGGCTGTAGGTGGAAAAGACCGTGAACTGGCCAAGCGGCTGAGCGACCAAGTTGTGGCTGAGCTTAAAAGACGCTTCGGAGAAGAAGGCGTCCCAACGGTTGAGGAAATCCAAGACGTTGTTGAAAAAATCCTCATAGAGAATGGGCATGCGAGAACGGCTAAGGCGTATATCCTCTATCGTAAACAACACCAAGACCTAAGGGAGTTAGCATCCCTTTTAAGCTCAGCAGACCTTGTAGACCAGTACCTAGACATCGAGGATTGGCGGGTTAAGGAAAACTCCAACATGAGCTACTCACTGCAAGGCTTAAACAACTACCTCTCATCAACAGTTATTGCAAAATATTGGATAACCCGCATCTACCCGCCAAACATTGCAGACGCCCACTTTTCCGGAGACATGCACATTCACGACCTAGGCGTTCTGGGACCCTACTGCGTTGGCTGGGATGTTAAGGACTTGCTTCTAACAGGTTTTGGAGGAGTTCCTGGAAAAATTGAAAGCGTTCCGGCAAAGCATTTCAGAACAGCCTTGGGACAGGTGGTAAACTTCTTTTACACGTTGCAAGGCGAGGCAGCGGGAGCCCAAGCCTTCTCGAACTTTGACACTTATCTGGCGCCCTTCATACGTTATGACGGGCTTAACCAAAAAGAGGTGGAGCAGGCGCTTCAAGAGTTCTTTTTCAACATGAACGTGCCGACGCGAGTGGGCTTCCAGACGCCCTTCACAAACGTCACATTGGATCTGAGGGTTCCAGAGTTCATGAGGGATGAGCCAGTAATAGTTGGCGGGGAGGTTAAAGACACAACGTATGGCGATATGGATAAAGAGATGGAGATGTTCAACATTGCCTTCGCAAATGTTCTCAGCGAAGGCGACGCCAAAGGAAGAGTCTTCACCTTTCCAATACCAACCTACTGTATAACAAAGGATTTTGACTGGGAATCGCCGGTTTCCAATAAAATTTTTGAAGTGGCAGCCAAGTACGGGGCGCCCTACTTCTCAAACTTTGTCAACAGCGACATGAAACCGGAGGATGTGCGCAGCATGTGCTGCCGCCTAAGAATAGACAACCGGGAATTAAGAAAGCGGGGCGGAGGCTTTTTCGGTGCTAACCCGCTAACTGGAAGCATAGGGGTTGTAACCCTAAACCTTCCAAGAATTGGCTATTTAGCCAAAAATGAGGACGAATTCTTTGAACGCCTAGAAGCCCTAATGGAAATAGCCAAAGACAGCCTCGAAATAAAGCGCAAAGTCTTGGAACAGTTCACTGAGAAGGGTTTGTATCCATATTCTAGGCGTTATCTTAAGGGAGTTAAGGAAGCCTTTGGAAAGTACTGGAAGAACCACTTCTCAACCATAGGCTTGGTGGGCATGAACGAGGCAATAATGAACTTGTTTGGCTATAGCATTGCAACGCCAGAGGGGCTGGAGTTCGCTGTCAAAGTGTTGAACTTCATGAGGGAGAAGCTTGCAGACTTTCAGGAGGAGACAGGCAACATTTACAATTTAGAAGCAACTCCCGCTGAAGGCGCCAGCTACCGCCTTGCACGCATAGATAAGCGTAAATACCCAGACATAAAGTCGGCTAATGAAAGGTATTTGGCTAAAGGAGCGGAACCTTTCTACACGAATTCCTCCCAGCTTCCCGTAGACCACATGGCAGACCTTTTTGAGGCTTTAGAGCATCAGGATAGGCTTCAGACACTTTACACTGGCGGGACAGTCTTCCACATTTACCTCGGCGAGAGACTTTACTCATGGAGGGCGGCAGCTGGGCTAGTCCGCAAAGTGGCGTGGAACTTCCGCTTACCATACTTCACATTAACGCCCACCTTTAGCGTCTGCCCAACTCATGGCTACTTGAGCGGCGAGCACAGGCGGTGTCCAAAATGCGGAGCCAACTGCGAAGTCTACTCAAGAGTTGTGGGCTACCTGCGCCCAGTAGACCAGTGGAACGACGGAAAACAGGCGGAATTCGCTATACGCAGAACCTTTGAGAAGGCCGCTGTCTTGCCACCAGCAACAGTGCCGGCGGGCAGCGCGTGAAAAGTATGAAGTTCAGCGGCATACAAAAAACAAGCCTAATAGACTATCCGGAAAAAATAGCCTTTGTGCTTTTTACTCCGGGCTGTAATTTGCGTTGTCCCTACTGCTATAACTGGCGGATAGTCGTCAACCCAAAACCCCCATTCCTAAACGAGGAAACGGCCCTACAAATACTGGATGAACGCAAGAAGTATGCGGATGCTGTTGTCGTCACTGGCGGGGAGCCAACCATCCACAAGGAGTTGCCCCGCTTTCTAAAAAAGCTAAAAGAGCGAGGGTTCGCTGTAAAACTTGACACAAACGGCTTAAACCCAACAGTTCTGGAGCAATGCCTCCCCTATTTGGATTATGTTGCTTTAGATGTTAAGACCTCGCTGGAAAAATACCATCTTTTAGGGGCGGTGGACGGGGCGGCGCTTTTAAAAACCATCGAAATGTTGAGAAGTGGAAAAGTTGAATACGAGTTTAGAACCACTGTTGTGCCAAAAATTGTGGAGGAGGCAGACATAATCCGCATGGGCGAAACAGTGAAAGGCGCAAAAAATTATGCGCTTCAACAGTTTATACCCGGCGACACCCTAAACGAGGAATACATGAACCTAAAACCATACTCGCCAGACGTCATCGCCGGATTTGCTGAAACCTTGAGGAAATATGCGGAGAAGGTTATCGTCCGCGTCTAGAAAAATAGGGGAAAGAGTTAGTAGGCTGATACGCCTACGAAGCGTAGTTTTTTCAACTTAACCATTGGCACTGTTGAGGTTTCGAGGGTTAAAAGCTCTTTCCCAATCATCGGAACCTCTTTTAGGGCTGTGAGCATGCTGTCTGTGAAGCGCAAATTAACAATGGGCTTTGTTATTTCACCCTTTTCGACGAGGAAAGTTCCGTCCCGCGTCAACCCAGTCAGTATA
Source organism: uncultured archaeon (assembly GCA_938023865.1). Taxonomy (GTDB): domain Archaea; phylum Thermoproteota; class Bathyarchaeia; order Bathyarchaeales; family Bathycorpusculaceae; genus JAGTQI01. The sequence goes on from CALJDG010000056.1 coordinate 20,968, forward strand.
AGTTTTGTGGGTTCGACTGGGTTGACATAGTGAAATATTGTGACGAATATGCCATGCTTTGTTTCTGCAACAGCCTCCTCCAATGTGACGTCTCCAGGCTTCAATATCATGTTGTATGGTAATGGCATTTCACCATAGTAGTCGCCTAATGGTGGAAGTGCATGCCCAGTGCTTTTCTTACCCTCTCTACCAGCTGTGAAGGAGTTGTAGCATATGCTTTTCTCCGAAACCACGCCATTTGTTATAAGCTCTAAAGGTTTTTTGGGAACTCCTTCGCCGTCAACTGGCACTGCGTAGAGCGTTTTTGGGTTTCTGGCGTCGTCTACAACGTTTAGTTTGCTGTCGAAGACCTGCTGGTTGGCAAAGTATTTGACAAAGGACTGCCCATCCTGGTAGGATTTTGCTGAAAAGCCCATGTAACCCATATATTCCAAGAGAACAGAAACAGCCAAAGGCGACAAAACAACCTCATACTCGCCGGGTTCAACCTTCACCGGATATAGGCTTCTAACGGATTTGTCAGCGGCGTCTTCAGCCAAAGCCTCTGGCTCAATGTCTTTAACCCGCCTAGAATATTGTTGTGCCGCGCCGAAGCCTTCAGATTCACCGTCTTTGGAGATAACCGTTGTTTTCATGTAAGCCAATGAAAGTTGAGCCCATGATGAAACCCCCAAAGAGTTTACAACTGCATAGCCCATTGAGCCGGTTGCCAAATAACCGGCGACGGCAGCCACTTTAGGCGACTTGGCGTGGGCTGTGCTTATGGCCTCCCTAACCCTTTCAGCCCGATATTTTGGTGTACACTCGGCCGTAGCCTTGTCAAAGGCGGCCCTAACTGGTTTCCAAGCCTCTGGTTCTGGAAGGCTCTTAAACTCCTTGTTGGGCGAGGAAGCCTTGGCAATTTTTACGGCTTGCTCCACAGCCTCCCTTACACCCTTTTCCTCAAGCGTATTGGCTTGAACGGTGCTTATCCGCTGGTCTAAAACAACCTTAATGGATACTCCACCCATTTTTTGGGCAACGTTCTGGTGAATCTGCGAGTTTGCAAACCGTGTCAAAGCATTGTCCATCACGAAGGCGACAGCTTGGGCTTGGCTAACCTTCAGTTTTAATGCGTACTCAACTGTTTTTTCAGCTATTTCCCTTAACCTTTTAACATCCATCCGCACCCCCTCCTATCCTATAAGTCCAACACGGACCTTTCTGAAACGGGCAGTGCCACAGCCATGCCCAACATACATGACTTGTCCAGGAACACCTTTGCCGCAGTTTGGAGTACCCCACATCTTCCAGTCGTCCCTGCTCACGGCGTCGCATGAACCCCAGAACTGGGGCGTCACACCCATGTATGTCGGGTTCTTAACCATCTTCTCGCGGCTCCCATTCTTT
>CALJDG010000057.1 GCA_938023865.1 uncultured archaeon
CATGAAAGTATATGCTCGCATACGCGCGGGGGTACCCGAGCCAGGTCTAAATGGGCTATTTGGGGGCGAAGACTAGCCTAGGATAAGGGGGAGGACTTAAGATCCTCTGGCGTAGGCCTCCGTGGGTTCAAATCCCACCCCGCCCGTTTACAACAAACAAATTTTGTTTTAGCCTTTGACAACCGCTAGTGGCACGAGTCTGGCGACTTTTGTAGCTATGCCGACTTTGTGGCTGACATCTGCCACTATGTCCACGTTTTTATATGCTGGATCCGCCTCTTCAGCTAACACAACAGCACTTGCTGCCCTAACTGCTATGCCTCGCTGTTCAAGGCTTCTCTTTACATCTCCTCCGTAAAATCTTCTTTTTGCGGCTGCTCGGCTTAGCATTCTGCCGGCTCCATGGGCTGTTGAGCCAAAGCTTATTTCCATGGCTTTTTCGGTCCCAACTAGAACCCAGGAGCTCGTTCCCATGCTTCCAGGTATTATTACTGGCTGTCCGACACCTCTGTAGTCAGACGGGATTTCGGGGTGTCCTAGCGGAAAGGCTCTTGTGGCCCCCTTTCTGTGGACCCAAACTTTTCGTTGTTCGCCGTTAACTCTGTGGTTTTCGATTTTTGCGATATTGTGCGCCACGTCATAGAGGAGTTTTAAGCCGAACTTTTCAGGGTCTTCTTTGAAAACTTGTTGGAAGCTTTGGCGAACCCAGTGCATTATTGCCTGCCTATTTACGAAAGCATAGTTTACCGCACATGCCATAGCCTCATAATAGTCTTCAGCTTCGTTGCTGTTTCCCGGAGCACATGCGAGTTCCCTGTCGGGCAAAACTATATTGTATTTGTGGACGGCTCTCTCCATGACCCGCAGGTAATCCGAACAGATTTGATGCCCGAAACCCCTTGAACCACAGTGAATCATAACGGTTACCTGCCCCTCATGCTCAATTCCAAAGGCTTTGGCTATTCGTTGGTCATATATCTTATCAACTTTCTGAATCTCCAGGAAGTGATTTCCAGAGCCTAACGTGCCTATCTGCGTTAAACCTCTGTTTTTGGCAGTTGTCGAAACCTTATCTGGGTCAGCATTTTTCATACAGCCATGCTCTTCACAGTGCTCCGCATCCTCATCCCAGCCCAAACCCTGGTCTATAACCCACTGAACGCCTTCCATAGCAAGCCTATCCAAGTCATGAATTGTCACTTTAAAGTCCTTTCGACGGCTTCCAAGACCGCATGGGACATTCTCAAAAATTGCGTTTGTTAACTGAACCAGCTTGGGTTTAAGATCTTGTTCCGAAAGGTTCGTTGTTAAGAGGCGCACACCGCAGTTTATGTCGTAGCCAACTCCACCGGGACTTATTACGCCCTCGTTATAGTCTGTTGCCGCCACTCCGCCGATTGGAAAGCCATAACCCTCATGACCATCAGGCAAAGTTATAGAATACTTGTATATGCCGGGTAAATGGGCAACATTAACGCACTGTTCAAGAGTTCTATCAGTTTGCATTTTCTCCAATAACATTTTATCTGCAAAAATTACGCCGGGAACTCGCATTGCGGGTTTATATTTTGGGATACGCCAAGTGTAATCGTTCACCTTTTCGAGGGGAACTTTTTCAGAAGGAGGTCTTCCCTCTCCCTCTTCGCCCATTACACTTTCACCTAAGCCTCTCTCAAGCAAGCGCTAAATATAAAGTATTTTGGTATATAAACCAATAAAATTATGCTGGATCCCCGAAGTTCTTAACAAATTCGATGATTCCCAGCACACTCTCCTTCAACACGGTCTCCCGCAAAACCTTATGCGCCCTAATGTATCCTTCAGCCTTTTTAACTGCATTGTCATTTTCAACAATTCTTTGGCTTATAGCTCCTAAATCCTCACCTGCATCCAAAGCAAACTTTGCAGTTTCAGCCCAAAGTTTAAGCTGTCTAGTGTATTTCTCAATTTTCTCTGCACCATTTAACGCTTTCCCAAAATGTGTGTAATACAAAACCAATGGTTTTAAACTTGCCAATTTATCCAGCGAACTCAAGGCTATATCCATGCGGAAAGGCGGGGGCGTCGTAGGAACTATTACATCTAATTCGTTAACATAAATTCCAACAGCATCACCTGTGAATATGCCCTTACTTAATGACTCATAATAGCTTAGATGGTGAGATGCGTGTCCAAGAGTTTCTACAGCCTTTAACGCGATTCCTTCTCCAATATTTAAAGTCATACCATCATAGGCAGCTACCATCCTTTCTGGTGGAACCGGCTCAGGTTTTCCATATATTTCGGCGATAGTCCCAAGCATCATTTTTGACTGTTGCCATAGTTTCTCAGGATTTGCAAGATGTGGCACACCCCTCTTGTGGACTAAAACTTTGGCTTTTGGGAGATGCTTAATTAATGTCCCAGCGCCGCCACCATGATCTAAGTGAATGTGCGAGACTGCAACATACGAGACATCTCCCGGGTCTATGCCTAGTTCTGATAATCCATTTACGAGGTTCTGGATAGAAGATGTTGGACCAGTTTCGATTATGACTACACTTTCACCTTTGATGATGTAGCTAGCCACAAAATTCCGTATTCCTGCAGCCTCAACGTCAATTAAAAAAATGTGTTCGCCAATTTTTGCTACGCTCATTTTGTCATCTCATCTTGTTTTTAACAGGGCTTTTTAAAGTTTTGTCGAATGCTTTAAGCATTTTGCATTAAACAATTTTAAAGAAGCCTCAGTTTCTTATTACCTTTAGTGAGAAGCTTATGCTTATTAAAATAGTCCGTAACTTAACCCCAGAAGAGGTTCAGGAAAAAATCCGAAGATTTGAACGAGAATTTGGAATGAGTTTTGAAAATTTTGAGGAACTTTTTCTCAAGAGGAGGCTTAACCCAAGATTTACCAGAGCCTTTTTTGAATGGGCTGAACTTATAGACAGTTATAAGGGATACTTGGAGGAAGGCACCTTAGATTATGCTGTTGAGGAAATAATGGATCTCAAACTAGAACATGTAGCTTCACTTACGCCAAAAAGAATTGAATTATTATATCAACTTGCGTTTTCAAGAGTGGAATCAATAAATGATTTGGCCAAAAAATTGAGGCGCAACGTAAAAAATGTTCACCAAGACTTGCAAGTTTTGAAAAAGATGGGTTTTGTTAAGTTGAACAAGAAAAAGGGCAAAGCCATAATTCCAGAAATGCTCGTTAAAGAAATATCCTTCATAATTCGATAGACTATTCAAATATGCTGGGGCAGTAAACGTTTTTAATTTCACCATAAAGATGTTATAAGGTTGACGTTAAAAAGTGGTTAACATGGTTAATTTAATAATTTTTGGCGCACCAGGCTCTGGAAAGGGAACCTACGCTTCACGATTAAAAGAGCATCTTAATGTGGAAGTCGTTGCCACTGGAGATATCTTCAGAGACATGATGAAAGGAGGTTCTCCATTGGGAGAAAAAGTAAAAAGTTATGTGGAAAAGGGCTTGCTTGTTCCAGACGACATTACCCTTGAAGTTTTAAAGAGGAGTTTGGCTAAAATTCCCAATGGTAAGGGCTTCGTTTTGGACGGGTATCCAAGAACAATTGAGCAAGCTAAAGCTCTCGATGAAATTGCAAAAATAGACGCAATAATCCATTTAGTAGTTCCCGTCTGGATAATTATTGAGCGTTTGTCTTCTAGGAGGATATGCAAAAACTGCGGGGCAATTTATAACCTTCTCTTTTTGAAGCCAAAAAGCAACATGGTTTGTGACAGGTGTGGTGGACCGTTATATCAGCGTTCTGACGACACGCCAGAAGTTATTAAAAAGCGTATAGAGGTTTATGAGAAGCAAACTCAACCCTTGCTTGAATATTATAAGGAGAAAAGGGTTCCATTCGTTGAGGTCAAATGCGAAAAAATAGAAACAACACCAGACATCATAGTCCAAGAAATATTGAAGAGATTGAAAGGACTTCGTTTAGCTTAAATGTCAAGTATAAACTTCACAGTCGTTTTGTCTGGCTTTTTATTTATTTCCATTTGATGGTATGTAATAGCCTTCACACCTACCTTTTGTGGATGCCTTTCAGGGCTGAACTTTTCACCCCATATTTTGGCTTTAAGCCTAAAACCGTTAGCGGTTCTAGACAGCTCAGACACTTTAAATTTTGAGTATAGCATTCCCTTAACTTCCGATCTAACGAGAAGTTCTTCAAGCCAATTATAAAGCAGGGCATACTCATCGGCCGCATCAACTTCAACATAATCTTCAACTTCAGGGTTAACCTTCTCGATGTCCGTCATTACCTCAAACATGGCGACTGCAGCATTTTCGAAAGCTTCAGCCAAGTTTCTCCCGTAAGCTGCAATATATGCATCTGCCATGTGTTCAAGAAATTCAAAGTTTCTTTTCTTTGGCATAGCCTTGCCATATAATAAAAGTCTTTGTGATTTTAAATTGTTTTTTGCATTTGGCAGAGGGAGATGGCGATTTTGGAGTAAGGTCTTTAGAAGTGTTTTGGGATTTTCCGGATGGCTGCTGCTGTGAGTTTGACGGCGTTTTCAGCGTCCTTTAGGCTTAATAGGGATGCTGGACTGTGAATGTAACGTGTTGGTACTGATATAACGCCGCTTGGGACTCCTTCCCTTGTTAGGGATATGCGGGCAGCATCCGTTGAACCTTGTAAACCAGTTTCAAGCTGATATGGAATCTTATTTTCTTCGGCTGCGTCAACAAGCAATCTCAAAACCTTTGGGTGCGTTATGAGCCCATAGTCAGCAACAGTTATTGACGGGCCTTTCCTAAGCTTTACTGGAGCTTCCACTTCTTTCACGCCTGGGATATCGCCAGCTATTGTAACGTCTAGGGCTATGCCAACGTCAGGATATATGCCGAACGCCGCTGTTGTTGCCCCCCTCAAGCCTACTTCTTCTTGCACTGTTCCAACAGCGTAAACCGTACATTCTGTCTCTTTGAGCTGTTTCATTGTTTCAACCATGACTGCGCAGCCGACACGGTCGTCGAAGGCTTTTCCAATAACTATGTCGTCGCTTATGTTGGCGAATTTTATGTCGAAGCTAACAGGATCTCCGATTTTTACGCCCATCTTTTTAGCTTCTTCTTGATTTTCAGCCCCGATGTCTATGAAAAGTTCGTCGTAGGTCATGACCTTTTTGCGCTCTTCCTCCTTTTGTATGTGAGGGGGCTTAGAGCCTATTATGCCGTGTAAAGGTCCTTTTTCGGTGTGTACTATTACTTTTTTGGCTAGCAGTATACGGTCGTCTATCCCGCCAATTTTTGTGAATTGAAGAAATCCCTCTTTTGAAATTGTTTTGACAAAGAGTCCGATTTCATCCATGTGAGCCGCCAGCATAATCTTCGCTGCGTCTTTTCTGCCTTTTTTAATGCCTATAACATTTCCTAGCTTATCTTCCTTAACTTCATCTACATTAGGCTTAAGCATATTTTTCATTAAGCTTCTGACTTCTTCCTCTCTTCCAGCTACTCCACAAGCGTTGGAAAGTTTTTCCAGAGTTTCTGCAAGGGTCACATGTTTTTCCTCCTTTAAAGAGTTGGGTGAGAATTGTAAAACTTTATATTAAACAGTTGTGGTATTAGGACCGCATTTGAGACATGGGCCTTAACTCTATGGCCTTAAAGGGTGAAACGTCAATCATTGGGTAATTCTGCGAGAAACCTTTTTAGAAAATTGAGAATTTACCTCTATAACCAAGGCAAGTGAAATGGCTGGAAGATATTTTATAATGAACGGTTTTGATGATGTATGACCATTTTCGGCATAGTCTTGGGCTCATGGATGGCTGGAGCTGCAAAAGCAGAAGTTGTTTTGCTTGCTGGCTTTGGCTCATGCTTTATGATGGGAGTTTCCGGGTTTTTCGGGGCACTTATGGCTGAAAAAGCCGAAAGAGAACGCCATTTAAAAGATATGGAGGAAGCAACAAGAAATCGCGTAGCACCTACACATTATAAAGCCGCCCGATTTGTGATGTTATATGTGGCGTTAATTGATGGTCTGTCACCAACCTTAACAGCCATAATCTCGCTAATACCTTTCATTTCAGCATTCATGAGAATAATCTCCATATCAGGCGCTTACCTCGCTTAAATTCTGCTTTCTTTGGCGTTCTCTTCTTTTTAGGTATACACTTGGGCAAAGTAGCTAAGGAAACAGATGGCTTTACGGTATAGTAATGATCACTGTAAGCGCATTAACTGCACTAATCATATTCCTCATGCAATTATTTCTGGGCTGAGGTTAAAAATATTAACAAGTTTGAGGGTAAAAACAAAGGGATTTAGTTGGAAAAATTTGTTAAGTCCGACTTCATCGCGCTAATTTCGGTTTGCGCTGCTTTCAGTATAGTTTGTGACTTGCTAGTTGTTCCACCAATTTTGCCTTATTCCGGGGTTTGGTACAGTTGGATTTTTATATCTGAAGCGATAACAGGAATTCTCCTTGGACCGCTTGCGGGCTTCCTCTCGAACTTCATCGGAGTCATGGTCGGACACCTTATACTATATATTGATGCATACGAGTTTCTTTTCACAATCGGCGCTCCTTTAGGAGCAATGATTTCCGCGTTCACTTATAGAAGAAGATGGAGTGTTGTTTTGACTTACTACCTAACCCTTTTTGGAGGCTTTTTCGCTGCTCCGGTTTCGTGGCAGCTCCCTTTTTGGGGAATGTGGGATGTCTATTTAGCATTCGTAACCTTGGTGTTTTTGGCTATCATTACAACAAGGTGGAGACGTTTGTGGGATACGAAATCCCAGATGCGTTTAATCTACATTCTTGCTTTAAGCGTGTTCATTGGCTTAGAAGCAGACGTTCTTTTCCGCATTTTCATTTTAGTACCATGTCAAACCTACCGTTTATTTTATGGCTGGGAAGTAGACGAACTCCAGGCTATATGGGCGTTGGGCGCCATTGAAACTCCAATAAAAACTAGTTTATCAGCTATTATAACATCTATAATGGGTCCACCAATAATTAATGCTGCACGTAAATTGAAATTGTCCGTTTAAAGTGGTTGAAGTTTACCATAAATGACCTTCGCTAGGTCGTTTGCTTTCTGGAAAGATATTTCGCGGCTTTCCCCATTAGCCAAAACAGAGCATAAGGGTTCTCCTTCTTCAATAATGCTGTGGGGAGGAGGGATATTTCGCACTCTTGATAAAGTTGTAAGATCTGGAGCAACGATGCGACTAGGAGCATATAATATTAGGCGGGTCCAAAAATTTGAGCGCTGTTTTATTGTTGGCAGTTCATTGTATAGGCAAGCTTTAACATGGGCATCAACAAGGTTAATTCCTAAAACTTTTTCGACACAGCCTAAAGTCCCTTGAAATCGGGGGTTAACCTCTACCACATAGGGTGTTCCATCCTCTGAGATGACAATGTCAATGCCATTCGAACCTAAAAGACCAAAGTGCAAAGCGATTTTTTCAGCTATAAACCGACATTTTTCGAAAAGCAATTTAGTTATTTGAAGAGGCACAATGTTACCACAATAGCCAAAGGGTTCACATTGAAAAACTGATGGCAATCCTAATAGTTGTTCGTTTATGGATAAAATCTTAACCTCTTTTTCACTCGCCAAAAGGGATATGCTTGCATGAACACCCTTAATTAGTTTTTGGACAACAACTTCGTCGGCTATTTTTGATGCTTGGGAAAAAGCCTTCTCAACTTCAGAGGGACTTAACGCTGCTCTTATTCCTACCCCCCCGAAGCCAACGGTTGGTTTAAGGATAACGGGATACCCAATATCACAGGCAGCTTCTTTTGCTTCCGAAACGCTTCGGACAGCAACTGTTTCAGGGTGCGGGATCCCTAGCTCTTTGAGATGATTAAAGAATTCCTGTTTTTCTCGAACTTTTCTAATAATGTTGGGAGTATTCCCTAATATGGGCGCTATGCCATTCAATTCGTAAAGGATGTCGAACCAGTCGTCAAGACCTGAAGAAAGCAAAATCGCATCAACATAATATGTTTTCGAAAGTTCTTCTGCTGCCTCAAAAAAAGCATGCGGGTTAAAGAGGGCGCCTATACCTTTGTAATGCTTTATTGCAGACTTATAATCCTTACAAACCCCTTTTAGGTCGATTTCGTTGAAGTAGTCAACAGCAAAAACGTTGTATCCGGCTTTTTTTGCAGATGCTGCAATAAAAGTTGTGTCGATACCAATTACCAAGAGGTTACGAATATTAGCGGTCGTCAAGGGTACGCTGCTCCACTTTGCTTATGGTTAAAACCAAAATAAAATTATCTTATGGTAGGGATGAAATTTTTTCTATAAAGTTTCGGATTCTATATTGTTTATAGAAATATATATTTGATCTTTCTTGTTAATGTGTATTGGTGAAAGTTAGTATGGAGCAACGTAAAATAATGACTCTTGGGCGCTCCTCGCTGGTTATTTCGCTCCCAAAATATTGGACGGAGTTAAATGAACTTAAAAGTGGGGATGTCGTTTCTATTGCAATGAATAGAGATCGCTCTTTAGTGGTCTTTCCTGGTGCGCGGAAGGAACGAGAACCTGCAAAAATAACGCTTCATGTTGAATCGGAGAAGGACATATCTGCTGTCATTCGTGGTATAGTTGCCTGTTACTTGAATGGTTATTCCTACATTAAGCTTGTTTCAGACAAATTTTTCACAGTGCCGCAACAAAAAGCCATTCGGAGGATAGTGCAGATGCTTTATATGCGGATAATGGAAGCTGACACCAAAGAAATGCAAATTTCAACCCTTATAGACGAGTCTAAGGCATCTATTGAAGCTGGAATTAATAGGATGTACAAAATATCAAGCTCCATGTGCCGTGACGCCTTCACATCCCTCAAAGAACAAGATGCAGCTCTTGCAAAATCCGTTTATATGATAGACGACGAGGTTGACCACTTTTCATTCTTCCTTCTGAGGCTCGTGCGTAGGGCAGCTGTTGACCCTGCGTTAGCTAACCAGCTTGCGGTGGAGCCTATCGACTGTTTGGATTATCAGACGCTTATTCACCGTGTTGAACAGGTTTCAGATCAAGCCGCTAATGTGGCAAAGCACGTGATAATGATTGAAGGAGGCGGAAAAGAAGTTTCAAAGCCCCTGTTAGAGAAAATGTATTCCGCCGGGTGCGACGCATTAACGCTCTACGACAGCGCGGTAAATTCCCTCTTCACAAAAGATGTGAAAACAGCAAATGAGGTTATTGAAAATCAAGCTAAGATTGAGAAATTGGATAGGGAAATAGCATCCCTAGCATTTTTGAGGGAGAAAGACACCGAGGTCATTTGCGCATGCTGTTCTATAAGGGATAGCATTCAACGTATTGCGGAGTATTCAGGAGACATCGCAGAAATTACCATCAACCAGTCCTTTAAGGTTTCCTCTTAACCCTTTAGTTGTGAGTTACTTTCGCTCCTTTGGAGGATAACTAACGGTAACTGCAAGCTTTGCCGCTTGAAGTTCGCCTCTAAGTATTTTTCTTGCTAACTCCATTGCATAGTTGTAGTTATAGACTGTCCCTTTACCATTTCTTCGGGCTTCCCTCAAGATTTCGCGTTCAAGCTTATATTTAAGCCGTCCAATTGTTAGTGGGCCTATTCCGAAAATTCCTGAAGTAAATTCCCTCATGTCGTCGTCAAGTTTCATTCCTTCTACTCCGAGCGGAGGAACTGCATTGACGTCAGCTATGATTTTGACAAATTTCACAGAGTTCAGTATGTCTTTGGTTATTATGCGAACACCGGCAACGGAGGCGCATAAAATGACGTCGGCGTCGTTTAAAACTTCAACTTTTTTCTCTGGTGTTGGAGCAAAAACTCCTTCGACGTCCACGCCGTACCTTTCGCGGAGCAGAGCGGACAGTTTTGAAATGTACTCATTCCCATCTTTTCTGTCAGGGTTTGGACTGACAATCTTGACAGCACATCCAAGTTTAGCCAACAAAATAGCTGCAACTCTTCCAACGGCTCCTGTGCCAAAAACTGCTACTTTTTTATTCTTCAAGTTTCCAAGCTTGGCTTTTGCTATGGCGTCCTCAACTTTGGCTACCATGGCTGCAGCTGTTGTGTAGGCGCCTGCTGGGTCGATTATGGTATTGGCTTGAAATGGTGGGAACATGGTTTCACGCACAACTTTTAAGACTTCTTCAGCTTTTTCCACGTCTTTCCCGCCTATGAAGAAGCATGTGCGCTTAATCCCCTTTGGATCTCTAGAGAAAATGGCGTCTTGAACTATTTTCTTGGCTTCCTCGGTAGTTACGTTTTCGTATGGAACTACCACGCTAAATCCGGCGTCATAAGCCATACAAATGTCGAATGGGCTTGCTCTCTTGTCTGTGTCTAGGAAGAAAAGAATGTACGGGGCTTCTTCAGACGATGTCCTAATAACTGGTTTGACCTGGATCTGCACAGATTTCAGTAAATCCTCAATTTCAGCCATTGGCGCCTTCTCCTTTGTGAAAATCAACTTTTTTGTCGGCTGAATTGTTTCTACATCGACATCAACGGACTCTAAAAGCTTTTTGATGCCGCTTACGTGTTCCGGGCTTGATATGTGCAGGCATGTTATATCCGTTTTTTCCATGGTTCTAGCTTTTTCAAGAATGCCCATAGCTATCCAACTTTCCCTAACCGAAAACTTCGCTTCGCGCTCTAACTCTTCAATTTCCTGTTGTAAGCATTGTCCATAAGCTATCAAGTACTCTTTTTCAGCGCTGTTTTCGGGCAGTTCTTCCAAAGCTTTTAATATCTTGTCTCTAAGCTGTCTTTTCTCTTCGATAAGGGTCGCAACATAGCTCCGCGCATTTTCGTCGACATCAACGGCGAAGAATGGAATTTTTGCCTTCTCACTTATTTGGGCTAGAATATTGGTTTCATTGAACTCTCTGGGTGAACGGTTTCCCAGTTCTTCTGTTATAAAGTCAGGTCTGACCTCGTCGATTAGTTTTTCGAAGAAGTTGCAGAAGGCAACAGATGGCTTAAATCTGGACGAAAGTATGTTTTTGGGCGTATGATTGTTTGTGGGTTCCGCAATCCAGAATGGTTCGCTGTATTCTTTCTCGACCATTATAACTCTTAATGTTTTTCCTTCTATGGGTGTTATTTCAAGAGCTTTCATTTCTATTTTCACCTAATACCTAAATAAAGTGCGGGAAATATATACTTATTCGAAATATCATATATATTTATTAATAACGTATATGCAAAAGATATCACGTGCTCATTTTACGTTTCAAGCCACTTCTTATAAATCTCTTCATCAAAAACAGGAGGCAACATCAACTTATCCTTAACCCTTAATTTGCCCTCCTTAGAGTGGGGTCTCCTAACAAGAGAATCAGAATATTTCTCAATTTCCCTAGCCTCTTCCGCAAGACCCGCTGCAACTTGAGCAATTTCATGAGCACACGCAACTAATGGAATATACTTATCCCTCTCTTTCTCCATAAAACATGCCCGTGTGTTTATCTCAGCAATCTTCTTCGTTAGCTCGTAAGCTGCCATAGCCTTCGCAAGGGCATATGGGTTCCTAAAGTCAGAGTTGTCCCTGATATTGTCAGTGTCTATAATCAAACGTGGCAGCTCAAATGCTCTATCTTCCTTGCAGCAGTGGACAATTCGATCGATTTCTTGGTAAATCATTTTGTAAACACCTGTAATCGCCAACACTTTTATCACGTTCGAATTGAAAATCGCCATTTCGGTTGGGTCTAGAAACTCTTTTCTTGCGCCTATGAGTGGATCTCCCATAACTATGATGTAGCCAAAACCTTGTTTTTCAAATTCCTCTTTTAGGCGTTTACCCGGAGAGTCGGAAATGAATATGCTTGGAAGCTTCTTTTCGGAAATGATTTCCATAGCTTTTCTGGGTCCTTGAACAGCTGGATTTGGCGAAATGAAAATTATAAAGTCTGGGTTAAAGTCAAAAATCTTTGGCAAGGCCTCTGCAACTTCCTCTGCAAGCATCTTCGCTCCCGTCGTTACTGTTCGAACGCTTATATCCTCTCTATCAGCCAACTCATCGAAAAGCAACTCAAGCAAAGGAGCAGTTCCAATGTTACCACATTTGAAGACACCAATTCTGACCTTTTTCAAGAGGGGCACCTTGAGCATCAAGCTAGAAGCCATATTTTAGAAAACAATGTTTATAAGTATTTCAGACGCGTGCTAAGGCTTCTACTCTTCATTTAGCAAGCTCTTTGGCCACGGTTCTTTTTTTCACGGAAAGCTTGATCAGCAAGTTTAGAGCGTTTGTCTCCGTGGACGCTTCTTTGGTTGTGATGGTTCCTGCTTCTTCTGCGTTGGAAAACAGCTCTTCGCCTTGTTGTGTGCGTATGATCACAAAGGTCCAGCCTTCAAGTCCAAGTCCGCCCACGGAAATGTCTGCTAATTCTGAACTGAAGTCCTCACAAAAGTGGCAGCTTTTTCTGGCATATTGTTTTGCCTCTGTAAGTGGTATTGCCACCGTTTCGGAATCTACTGTCAGTAGCATTTTGCCTTTAATGTTAACTTTTCTGACGCGTTTTGGGTTCACCCCTAACTTTCCAGCAACATGCTCCTTCATAAGTCCATCATAAATGAAACACTCGGAACATGCTAATCCAATCAGATGCCTTATTGGAGCTGTATATTTCTTAAGTCCAGCAAACTGCATTTTCCGAACTGCACGAATCTGACAAGGTGTCCCGACGAACGCTAACTTCATCAGCCTTCGTTCTAAGGCCTTTGCTATGGTAAGGATGTTAGGGGAGTAGAAGTACTTTGTTCCTGCCGACTGCAAGATATCATTTGCTGTTGTGGCAAGGGTTGGTTGTGGATAAAATGGCTTTTCGAGCTCGCTTTTTGCAACTATTGCGCCATCGGTAATGCCATTTTCGAACGCAAACAAAAGTAAAGCTGTTACGGCCCCACCGTCTTGACATTTCTGTAGAATTTGCTTATCCGTAGCCCTAGCCAGGGCAAGTCTTCTGTAAATTCCAAAAGCTTCATCGGATTTCCGTTCTCTCCCGAACACAAAACTTTCAATTTTGGATAATGGAAAATCATATTGGGGGCATACTTGCGCGCATATGCCGCAAACTTTGCACTCCTTCACTATGCTGGGTTTTTCTTCGATATATTCGAGGCAGTTGAAAGGGCAAGTGAGCACGCATGTACCACAGCCAACGCATTTTCCAGTTTTGACAACAGCTTCTGCTATGGAATCTTCGAAGCTTACTTTAGCGGTTTTCATAGTATCACCTAATGGAAATAAAGAATAAATAGTTTAGGTTAAGTTTCAGATGGGTTATATGCAATGTTTATTGTCTAAAGCCATAGTTTAATTATATAATGTTGCATTTTGCTGCACGCAGCAAAAAGTCTTAAATGAGATTACGCTTATCCTCAAAGCTAGGTTTAGATATGGTGCAAAGTGAAGCCAAACTTGAAATAGCCAACTATGATGAAAAGGACAGGTTTGGACCATGCTTCATAGTAAAGTCCCAGCGAGGACATACCATAAAAGTCTCAGACACTTTTGCCGAAATGTTTCCAATGTGGGCTGGTAGAGTGCTCATTACAGCGGACAGTGAAAAATGGGCTTTAACCGCTGCTGAGGTGGCAACAGGCTTTGCAACAAGCGTCATCATGGCCCCTGCAGAAGCTGGAGTTGAAGGACTTGTTCCGAAAGAAAAAACTCCTGATGGAAGACTTGGCGCGTTAATTCAAATTTACAATAGGAACCGTTTCGACTTAAAAAACCAGATGATTCTTCGAATCGGACAGTGTATAATGACATGCCCCACAACAGCAGCTTTTGATGCCCTTCCTGAAGCAAAGAGAAGAATGAAAGTTGGACGTAGTCTCCGCTATTTTGGCGATGGCTTCCAAAAGAAAGGTATTATTGGCGGCAGAAAAGTTTGGAGAATCCCGGTCATGGAAGGCGAATTCGTTGTTGAGGACTCATTTGGCGCTGTGGAAGCTGTTGCTGGGGGAAACTTTCTCATAATGGCAAAGGACAAGAGCTTAGGGCTGCAGGCAGCCGAGGAAGCAATAAAAGCAATAAAGAACGGCGCAAGCGAGGTTATAATGCCTTTTCCAGGTGGCGTTTGCCGGTCTGGCTCTAAAGCTGGCTCCTTAAAATATAAGCTTAGGGCTTCAACAAATCATCCCTTCTGTCCAATATTGAAGAACGTTGTGGAAGACTCCCAATTGCCAGAAGACGTTAACTCCGTCTATGAAATAGTCATTAATGGCTTAACTGTTGAGGCTGTCAAAAATGCTATGGGAGAGGGTATAAAAGCTGCCATGAATGTTCCTGGTGTTCTGCGAATTTCCGCTGGCAATTACGGTGGAAAACTTGGACCATATAAAGCTTTTCTAAAAGAGGTTTTAGGGTTATCCTAACTCCTGTTTGTCCAATATTTTTATTTGGCGCTTTGCCGTGTAGCCTTATAGCCATTAAACTTTGAGTGAAAAATTTGAGCGCCCCTAAGAAAAGGACGTCTCTCGAACTCTTCCGGTTAAAAAAGATGCTGAACACGCTGGCTGATAAAGAGGGACG
>CALJDG010000058.1 GCA_938023865.1 uncultured archaeon
TTGATAATTCCGCCATACACTGGCATTAGGCTTGAACATGTTGCAAACGTGCTAATTGAAAACATCACTATTAATGGAGGCCATCAGGGCTTATACGTGTATGACTCGGTAAACGTCGTAGTTTCAAAGAGCGAAATTGCCCACATAATCGGCGACGCTGTTGAGCTTCATTCATCAACTAACATCAGAGTGGAGAATTGCACAATCGGAGATGGCCGAGACCACAGCCTCTACATGAAAAGCGTAAACAGCACCGTCATAAGGAATTGCGAAATCTACAGTAGCCTTTACGGCGTCTACGCTGAATCTTCAACGGACATTTCGATAAATAACTGCAACATCCACGACAACGATGGGGACGGCGTTTACTTTTACGCGACCATTAACAACATGATCCTAAACTGCCTGATCCACTCCAACAATCACGGAATACTCTTGGATTCGTCGGACTACATTACAGTGGAGTACTGCGACATAAAAAACAACTCTTTAGGCATATGGCTTAACCCAGCCTTCAACTGTGAAATTCACTATAACAATTTCATTAACATACACCAGAACGCCCAGGACGATGGACAACATAACAACTGGGACAGGAACTACTGGAGCGACTACAACGGAGTCGACGCAAACAACGACGGATACGGAGACACGGCATACACGATTGCAGGGAGCGCCAACGCAAAGGACAACGCTCCGCTAATGCAGATCATACCGGAATTTCACAATCCATCAATACTCCTGCCAATAACGTTAACGCTATCCGGAACAATTCACTTACTCAAAAAACGTCTAAAATCAAGCAGCAAACCACTAAAGTAAAACTGTGGATTATAAAGCCTCGGTTAGTCGCTGATAAAGACAGTATCATAAATGGGGTGATTACATATGGAGGATTATTCATACCATTTAAGGATTGCCCTGATGGCTTTGTCGGAGTATCCCATCTTTTTTAGCATTTTGCAGATCCTTTGTTTATCCATGAAATCCCATTTATCCTATGAAGCTGCCCTAATTTATAATACATATTTCAAATTCTGATAGGTTCAATATTTTAATGTAGACCTTTGGTGTGGTTCATCATATCTTCTGACTAAAATTTTATATCTAAAGTAATTGAATGATAATTTGGTGATTGTTTGAACCTTTTTCGCATAGCTCTGTTGGCTGCCTTTATGTTGCTTTTTACCCTTACCTTAATGAATGTTGCACCTGCGAATGCATTTTTCGTCGGCGACACGATTCTCTTGGATTCAGATGATAAGAGCGGACGATTTACGCGTGCTGGTGTAGCTTTGTCAAAGAAGAGTGATGGCTATCCATACGCTGATTTTTATAGGCTTGATGTAAGTTTGGCATGTTTATCAACAACCCATTTAACCGATGGCCCTCTACAGGTTGAGGTCAACGTCTTTCTTCCACCAAATGTTGAAGACGTTGAATTATACACTCGGCCTTATGGCTTTTACAGTCAAATTCAATCTTATAATCCAATAGAAATTCGTCCTGAAATCGAGAAACTTCAAAATTCATGTTTAGTTAAGTGGAGCTTTTCAAGTGTAAAATTATTCGTTGCGGCTGATTGGCTCTTCATAGACTATGTTCGCTTCTATTTAGATTTTGAAGTTCCTGAAAACATGTCTGTAACAGCCTACGTGGCTGTCGCCACAGCTTACTATTCATTCAACATTTTAAGTTATCATAAAATCTCTGATGAAAGGATCCAATGGCTTCAGGTCAAAAGCCATGGAGAAGAACAGTTTGAACCAGAAACACCAAAATTGAAGGAAACTCCAGCGCTAATTCTGACGCCAATAGGCTTAAACTCCATCTTAGGAGCATGCATTGCAACGGTTGCAACGTTACATTACGCCATAAACAAGGAAAAACACAAAAACTCACCGCGAAACCAACAATCATCAAAAGATTTACAGAAGCCCAGGAGACCACTCGGCGTCATAATCATCGCAATATTTAACCTCCTCTTAGCAGTGCCGCTATGCTTAGTATTAGGCATTGCAAACGTGAACTGGAGACCCGCACTTGCCACAAACCTTATCACATTCGGCATCCTAAACATCATAACCAGTCTTGGTCTATTAACGCTGAAAACATGGTCATGGTATACCTCCATCACCATCAACACTCTAAGCATAATAAATAACTACATACTTTTCCCAACATCTAACACAATAATCATACCATTAGAACCCTTCATAATAGCATACCTACTAATCCGCAGATCATCATTCCAAATACCATAATATGTTCTATTAGTCGCTGTTAAATGCCGTTTTTGTGTTGTGGTGGCGTTAGCCACGGTTCTTCTTGTTCTTTGTATGTTTGGCGCCAGCTTTCTCTGCTTTTGTTTATGTAGGCGCTTTGCTGTTCCGGCATGGCGTGGCCCATCCAGTATTCTATGTAAAACGGGTCGACTTTGTGATCGCTCAAAAAGGTGCGGGAAGCTGCTCTTAACGAGTGGGGGCTATATGGGTTTCTGCCCTTCAAATTGCTCGTGAATCTTTCAGCAACTTTACGGAAGTAGGCATGAACAGCCCTTGCGGATACGTCATAAATTAGCGCCTCGTCGTCGAGTTTAAGATTAGCTAAATAATTTTTAAGCAGCTTCACGGACCAGCTGCCCATAAAAGTTATGAAAGCTATGCCTGTCTTCTTCCTTGTTAAACTTAGGCAGATGGGCGTTATGCCTTTTTCAAACTCTTCTTTCATGTCGCCGTATTTTAGGGCTAAAAGGTCGGAT
>CALJDG010000059.1 GCA_938023865.1 uncultured archaeon
GGGATGCGGGAGCCACAAGGCTGGACAAAGACGTTAAAGGCAAAATCTTAGAGTTTCTATGGCACCTTCAGAAAATGGGAAAATCTGCCTTTACAATCAAAGATTACAAGCATAAGCTGGAACATTTAGCTGAAAAAACCAGCCTTTTAGAGCCTGAAAAAGTTAAAGAGTTCTTGGCAAAAGCCAACATGAATGAAACTTCAAAACGTCACTATGCAACTGTCGTTAAAAGCTTCTATGACTTTTTCGGAATCCCATGGATTCCGCCAGAATATAAAGTGACATGTAAAATTCCGTTTATTCCAACTGAACAGGAGCTTGACTTGTTAATAGCGAATTCCAGTAAAACCCTTTCAGCTTTACTTCAACTGTTAAAGGAAACCGGCATGAGGGTTGGTGAAGCTTTAAAGCTTCAATGGACAGATATAGACTTCGAAAGGCGGACAGTCCGCATTACTCCAGAAAAAGGAAGCCTTCCAAGAATACTTTCATTAAGCGAAACATGCATTGCCATGTTAAATAGACTTCCAAGGAAAAACGATAAAATCTTTCCATCGAGAAATGTGACGCAAACAATGTTTTACAGACGTAGAAAACAATTAGCCCTTAAGCTTAACAATCCAAGGCTTCTCAAAATAGGGTTCCACTCGTTTAGACATTGGAAAGGCACCATGGAATATCACAAAACCAAAGACATAATCCACGTGCAAAGACTGTTAGGACATAAAAACATTCAAAACACGTTGGTTTACATAACCATAGAAAACGCTTTGTTCCAAAACGTCAACGACGAATTCCACGTTAAGACAGCTAAAACGGTTGAGGAAGCTTGCAGACTGATTGAGGTTGGCTTCGAATACGTATGCGACATGAACGGAGTCAAAATATTTAGAAAGAGAAAATGACAACTATTGAACTGTGAGGTGAGAGGTGTTAAGTATGTCAGTGAGAATGTGTGTAATAATAATTGACATGCTTAACGACTTTGTTACTGGCGACTTGAAGTGTGAAAGAGCCAAGCATATAATTCCAAACCTTAAGAGGCTTGTTGAGGCTGCCCGCAAAAACGGTGTTCCAGTCATTTACAGCAATGATGCACATTACCCTAACGATCCAGAGGTTGTCCATCGGTGGGGAAAACACGCCATAAAAGGCACCAAAGGCGCTGAGGTTGTTCCAGAGCTTAAGCCTACGGAGAAGGACTTTGTTGTGGAAAAGCGAACCTACAGCGGCTTCTACGAGACCGGTTTGGATCCGCTTTTAAGAAGCCTCTATAATGGCGAAGGCGTGAAAACCGTTGTTTTAGGTGGATTACACACACATATATGCGTTAGGCACACGGCTGCAGACGCCTTCTTCAGAGGCTACAAAATAATTGTAGCAAAGGACGGTGTGGAATCCTTCACGCAAGAAGACCATGAGCAAGGCTTAAAATATTTGGAGTACGTTTACAACGCAAAAATAATGACTGTTGACGAGATTATAAAGGAAATGGCGGAGAGCCGAAGGCAAGGCAAAAGCCATGCATGATAGAATGAGAATTGAAGATCTCCAGAATTCAAATATAGATGACGTTATTTATGTCTGCTCCTCAAAGAGGCTCAGTGACCCTGTTCATCAAGAGGTTGTTAGGCTCAAAAAGCTTTGGCTTAAAGAGATGCTTGACAAATATGGTTCTTGCGCAAAAATCGCCTACTACAAAGAAAAACCAGCAGCCCAAATCTTATACTATCCTGAGGCGGCTGACAAAGCTAAGGCGTTTAAGCGTGAAGGCGTACTCTTCATAAACTGCATTTACAACCCAACTACAGAGGCGCAGAAGCTCGGATTGGGTAAGATGTTGCTGCAAAGTGTTATTCGAGACGTTAGGCAGAGGAAATCGTGCTTGGGCAGTAAACCATGCAGGTTTATTCTGGCTAATGCCTTTAACACTGGAGAGCTTCTACCAATGCCCAATTTCTATGAAAATATGGTTTCGTTCCGGCAAATGAAGAAAGCGCGATGTATCTCCCTATAGAAGGCGAATACGTACCGGCTCCAAAAAAGGGGTATGAACCGTTAGAAGAGGATGTGGGCAAAGCAGTAATATTTTATGGTCAAAAGTGCCAGTTCTCTTATCCATTTGCGAAAAGGATAGAGGCCATGATTAGGGAGGCACTGCCTAACATAAAAATTGAAATGGTAAATGAGTGGGAGAAGCCTGAAGAATCAATAAAGCGTGGAAACTGGTGGCTTGTTGTAAATGCTAAACCAATTCATACTTTCTTTATGAATGTGGAAAAGTTTAAAGCTGAAATTAGGCAGGCGGCAAGCGGAACACCGTAATTGGGTCGGGTTTAATTCGAAATGGAAGGAAAAGTTTAAAAGCAACATCAGAGATACGCATGGGAGGATGATGGGGAGAATGGTGGAGTTCTGATTTTCTCCCTTCTCTCCTTTCTCCCCTCTAAAAAGGCTCCACCATTCTCCCCAGAAATTTATCACGCTTTGGCTTCTTATAGCTTATGGAAGAATCTTCTATTTGCACGTTAACCGCCTAAGCCTATCAAAAAGGGCAAAATTTAAAGCTGAAATCTTTCAAATGAGAGTTTGCCTCTAATAGGCTGGTGTTGGCATGGCAAAAATTCTTATTGTTTATGACTCCAAATCCGGGAATACTGAAAAAATGGCTTTTGCAGTTGCTGAGGGCGCAAAACGAGTGGAAGGCATTGAGGTAGTCGTTAAGAAGGTTGACCAAACAAGTCTTGAAGATTTGCTGGCAGCAGATGGCATTATAATGGGTTCACCAACATATTATGGGCAGATGTCAGCAAAGCTTAAAGCGTTAATAGACGAGTCCGTGAAAATTCATGGAAAGCTTGAAGGAAAAGTTGGTGCAGCCTTTACAAGCTCGGGCGGAACAGCCACAGGCGCCGAAACAACCCTCTTGTCAATACTAAATGCTATGCTAATTCACGGAATGATTGTTCAAGGAAGATCAAACGACAAGCATTATGGTGCAGCGGCCGTTGAAAAACCCGGCAAAGAAGAACTTAAATATTGTCGCGAACTTGGAGAAAGAACAGCTACTCTGGTCAAAAAGCTGAAAACCTAAGATTTTTGAACTATGGGCCCGGCCGGATTTGAACCGGCGACCAACAGGTTATGAGCCTGTCGCTCTAACCTAGCTGAGCTACGGGCCCACATTTCTTTTTCGGTTTTGAAGCGCTCTCCGTTTGTGCTTTTTTACTCAGGTTGTCCGCTTTGCTTAGCTTTTAGTCCAATCAAGAAGGTTAGTATACATATCGAATTTTTAAACTTTTCATAAAAGCCTTCCTTCACAAAATATTCTATTCACAAAGCATTTAAAATAGCTTAAGAAATGCATCCTTAAGAATGGAGAAGCCATTACATGTCGTTCAAATAACATCCCCAGTTTATTGATTATCAAAAGATTTTAAAGATGTTATACAATATTTAGGATTATGGACGAATTTAGTGTTAAAGCCTTAGAACTCAAAGTTTTTACGATGCCGACATGCTCAAGCTGTCCGGCGGCTAAGCAGATAGCCCTTGAAGTGGCTAAAAAATTTGGCTTGGCATATAGGGAAGTTGATATGAAAACGAGGGAAGGCTTAGTCGAGGGACTTGCCCACCAAATTATGAGCGCTCCAAGTATAACGTTGGGCGATGAAGTCATTGTAGCAGGGAGCCTCATCTCTAAGGAAAGACTTGAAGAGGAAGTGCGAAGACGGCTGGAGAGGTGGCGTACTAGAGCCTCTTCAGGGGCTCCCAAAGAAGGATAAAAGTTTTGAAGGACATTAAAAAAGCCTTAATAGTCTTCAACTATACGGAGAAGATTAAGACAAACCTTATCATGACTTCTTGCCTTTTAGAGTTTTTAGGCGGAATAAGAGAAGAAGCGGAGTTAGCAGGTGCTGAAAAATTGTTGGTGGCGTATCTGAACGCATTAATTGTCGAGGTTAATATTGCGGCCAATGCTTCTCGGGTTGAGGGTTTTAGGGATATAGCCTCAAAACTTCAAGAGGCATCTGAACAATTGAGGCAGCATAACTATACTGTTGTTCAGAGGCTTATTTCAGAGGCGATATCTTCGGCGGCGACTTTTGGAAGCTGGGCCGCGCAAACCCTGAAAGAGAAAGACCTAATCTAGCTAGTTCTTGATTGCTTTGCCACCATTCTTTCAAAGTGAAATAGGTATTCTTGGGCGTACCCCGCGTAAACACCAAAATATTTCCGTCCAAAAAGTCCAAGCTTTTCGTAATCCGCCCTTGTTAACGATTTTTTAAAAGAAATCTTTCTAATAAACTCCTTTTCAAAGTGATTTGCATAATGCCTTATCATAACACGTTTTATCCAGACGTCTACTGGGAAAGCCTCAAGCTTTTCTAAAGAGAAAAGCGCCACACAATCCGCCACTTTCAAGCCTACGCCCTTTATAGTTAAAAGCTTTTTCTTGGCGCTTTCATAGTTTTCTTTTTTCAACTCTTCAATTTTAAGTTGGCCGTCAGCAACCTTTTTAGAGGCTTCATAAACGTATTTGGCTCTGTAACCCAAACCGCACTCAGCCAACTTCCAGAGACTTGCTTTAGCTAGTTTCTTTGCTGTTGGGAAAGTGTATAAAGTGTAACCATCTAACACCGTTCTTTCTCCGAAACGCTTTGAAAGGTTATGGAGCATCCTTTTTATGGCTGGTATGTTCTTGTATGTGGCGCATATGTAGGAGATAAGGCACTCCCATGGGTCTTGGCGAAGAATCCGGAGGCCTTTAAGAGTTTTTACAACCTCTCCAATATGCCTATCTTTTGTTATTTTTGATAAAATCAGGGGTAAGTCGTCGTTGAGCCCAAAATAGGTTTTGACGAGGCTGGTGTTGGCGCCTTCAAACTCAATCACGTTGCCAGTCTGCCTAACTTTCAACGGTTTGTCTTTAACCGTGCCGTACCAATATTCGCCAAATTTTTCCCATCTGAAGGTTTGACCGCAACACAACGTTAAATCCAGGTTGAAAGGTTGAGAAGGTTCTAAAACAATCTTCATCGGCTTCCCTACACACGGTTTCATTCTTCACTTATGAACATGTCCGGCGTTGGCTCTTCGAGTGGCAACCCCTTCCTTTCCCGTATCTTCTTGATAACTTCTGTGGCTATGTTTTCCGGGACTCTTTCCCAGTGGTTGAAGGTGCACTGCCAGAAGGAATGTCCCGAAGTGGCTGAACGCATCTCAGTCGTTAAACTGAAGGTTTCAGCCACCGGAATATAACCGATAATCGTTGTTAGAATGCCCTTCTCCTCTGGAGCCTGTATCTTCCCTCTTTTTCGCGTTATTATGCTTATACAATCCCCAACCCACTGAGCTGGAACAGAAACGCCAATTTTATAGACTGGTTCAAGAAGCACAGGCTTAGCCGTCAAAAAAGAGCCTAAAACTGCACGGCGTATAGCTGGCATAATCTGTGCTGGTCCTCGGTGGACTTGGTCTTTGTGGAGCTGGGCGTCTATAAGCTTGACTTTTACTCCTCTGAGAGGTTCCTCGCATAATGGTCCAGCCCTACAAGCCCATCTGAAACCGGCAATAATCATTTCTCTCGCTTCTTGCAGGTGCTGGACGCCTTTTGTCGCGTCTACGAGTATGTTACGGTGCTCATCTATAGCCCAAATGTTCCGCGCTTCCTCATCTGACCATTCAGCCTCTTTTAAGAGTATGTTGCCAATCTGTTTTATCTCCATTTCCTCGACTATTTGGCCAGCCTCTATTAGGCTTATGGCCTTCTCCCCTAACGGTTCGACTTGTACCCAGAACCTGTTATGCTTGTTTGGGCTTTTGGCCATGGCTACTACGCCTTTGCCGGCGACGCTCTCTCTATAAACCACTATTGGCGTTAAAGTTATGATTTCCAATCCACCGCCGTAATCTCGAAGGAATTTCACTGCAATTTCAAGGTGGAGCTCGCCCATTCCGCTAAGCAAGTATTCGCCCGTCTCTTTGTTTATGGTGGTCACAAGGTTTGGATCTTCAATGGAGAGTCTCTTCATGGCGTCCACTAGGAGCGGCAAGTCCTTCGGGTGTTTTGGTTCAATGGCAATCGTTATGACTGGCTCTGAAACGTACCTTACGCGTTCAAAGGGAACCATGAAATCTTTGTGGGCTATGTCCACGAGGGTTTCTCCAGCCCTAGCCAAATCCAAGCCCAAAAGCGCCGCAATATTTCCAGCCGTTATCTTGTCAACAACTTCTCTGAAGGCGCCCATATACATGGAAACCTGCTGAAGGCGGTAGTCTTTGCGCGCACCCACAAGGTAAACTTGGTCGCCCTCCATAACAGAGCCTGAAAAGAGCCTTCCAGTTGCCACCAAGCCTACGTGGGGGTCCATCTGCACCATTGTTATACACATCACCGTTGGCCCGTTGTCGTCGCAGTTTAGCATGGCTTGCCCAATTTCAGACACCAAGTCGCCTTTCCATATTCTCGGCAATCTATACCTTTGGGCTTCTATGGGGTTTGGAATGTTTTTCACCACCATGTCCAGAATGGCGTTATGAAGAGGAATCAACCGGGCGAGTTTTTGATGCTCACCTCGCATGTAGGCCTCGATTATGTTGCTGAATTTGACACTTTTCTCGTGGGCTATTCTTAATGTGAAGCCCCAACGGTGAAGCGCAGAACCAAAAGCCACATTCTCCTTCTGCGGGTTAACCTTCCACTTATTTTTAAATTCAGGCTCTCCATAAAAATCTATAATATTGTTAAAGTCTCTGATAATTCGCATAACCTTGTCTTGAATCTCGCTCGAGGTAAGTCTCAACTCCTTTATTAGGCGGTCAACTTTATTGATGAACAGGATTGGTTGAACCCTTTCCTCTAGGGCTTGCCTTGTCACGGTTTCTGTTTGAACCATGACCTCCTCAACAGCGTCTACGACAACTACTGCGCCATCAATAGCCCTCAAAGCCCTCGTAACTTTACCGGTAAAGTCCACATGTCCAGGCGTGTCGACTAAGTTTATCAATAAGGGGTGACCGTCAATCTCGTGTAAAAGTGAAATGTTGGCAGTTTTAATCGTAATTCCGCGTTTCTGCTCCTCTTCTAAATAGTCTAAAGCTCGAGCTTCTCCGGCGATTCTGGGTGAAAGCAAGCCAGCCTTAGCCAAAAGAGAATCCGTCATAGTTGTTTTTCCATGGTCTATGTGGGCTATTATGCCAATATTTCGGATATCCTCCTTCCTATGCATTAGCTTTAGAATTTCGCTGACTTGCTTAAACCTTGGCAAAGGGAGAATTCACCAAGCCTGGTTTCAAATTTTATAAGTCATGAGACAAGTTTTTCTGACGTCTTAAAAGTCTTGTGGGTTTCGTGCAAAAAGTTAATATGATTCAGTTTTCATTTGCATGTAGCCTAACCCAGCAAGTGGACAATAATGTCTGATAAAAACTATGTGAACAACATTAAGTTTTCAAGCTTTTGGTTAGTGTGGGGTATGTTCAGTTATGGGTCGTTATAGGCAGATAGAGGATATAGTTAAACTGTTGAATAACACTGAGAGGATAAGAAACACAAGTATAATTGCGCATGTTGACCATGGTAAGACAACGCTCTCAGATAGTCTCTTAGCTGCGGCAGGCATAATTAGCGAGCAAGTCGCCGGACAGAAGCTTTTCTTGGACTCTTGGGAACTCGAGCAGAAGAGGCAGATGACTGTTTTTGCTTCCAACATAAGCTTAGTCCATACCTTCGAGGGCTTGGACTACCTTATAAACCTCATAGACACTCCGGGGCACATAGACTTTAGCGGAAACGTGACAAGAAGCCTGAGAGCCGTTGACGGCGCCCTCGTTGTTGTAGATGCTGTTGAAGGACCAATGACCCAAACTGAAACCGTTTTAATGCAAGCCCTCCGCGAGAGAGTAAAACCCATACTATTTATCAATAAGGTTGATCGCCTAATCCGGGAGTTGAAGCTTACTCCAGAAGAAATCCAGAAGAAATTTGCAAGGATAATCACTAGGATAAATAGCATAATTGAGCGTTATGCGCCTCCAGAGTATAAGAAGGATTGGCAAGTTAAAGTTGAAGATGGACGTGTTGCTTTTGGCTCTGCACTCCACAAATGGGGCCTAAACCTTCCACATATGAAAGCTAAGGGCATAACCTTCAAAGATATTATTGACGCCTATACTGGCGAGCCTGAAGAGGTTAGGCGGAAGGTTGAAGCCTTAAGCAAACGGATACCCGTCTACGAACCAGTCTTAGATATGTTTTGCGAGCACCTCCCAAGTCCCCTAGATGCTCAGCCATATAGACAGAGCCAAATCTGGCCAGGCGAACAAAATAGCCCTGTCGGCAAGGCCATGGCCAAGGTTGACCCTAATGGTCCGCTCTTAATGTGTATAACCTTCATTGAAGTTGACCCCCATAGTGGTGTTGTCGCCATTGGAAGAGTTTTTAGCGGTACGGTTGAAAAAGGAAAAACTGTTCGCCTCGTAACGAGCCGCCAGAAGGGAAGCATACAACAGGTCTACATGAGCATGGCAACAGACAGAGTCATAGTGGAAAGGATTCCAGCGGGAAACATTGCGGCGCTTTCAGGCTTGCCATCAATACACGTAGGTGAAACAATAGCAGAAGAAGGCGTCGAAACAGCCCCCTTTGAAGCCTTAAAATATGTTTCGGATCCCGTTGTCACAGTAGCTGTCGAACCGGAAGACGTTAAAGACCTCCCATTATTTGATAAGGTTATTCATAAGCTCACCCTAGAAGACCCGAATCTTCACTTCAAAATTGACAAAGAAAGTGGGCAGTACCTGCTCAGCGGTATGGGGGAACTTCACTTGGAGGTTACAGCCTACCGCATGCAGGAGGCCGGTCTGAAGGTTAGGATGAGCAAGCCCATTGTCATTTACCGTGAGACCATAAGCCACGACTATAAAGGACCAGCGGTGATGGGCAAGAGCCCCAACAAACATAATAGGCTTTGGGTAACCGTTGAAAGGCTTCAGCCAGAGGTTATAGAGGCCATTAAGGCAGGCAAGATTAATGAGATGCAAACTCGTGACGAACGTCAGAAAATCCTAATGAAGGAGTTCGGCTGGTCTACTGAGGACGCGCGTAACGTAATCGCCATAGAAGGCACAAATATCCTTGTCAACAGAATAAAGGGTAGACAGTACGTTGAAGAAGTCTTAGACCACGTTAGATCTGGCTTTAGAGACGCTGTTGCCACCGGCGTTTTAGCGAAGGAACCCATATACGGGCTTAAAGTAAACCTTGAAGACATCCTCATCCACGAGGACCCAGTTCACAGAGGGCCAGCCCAGATTCTGCCCATGACGTGGCGACCAATATGGGGCTCATTCCTCCTAAGCGAGCCAAAACTTTTAGAGCCCATCCTAAGCTTTGAATGTAAAGTTCCAAACGACTTCGTAAGCCCAGTAATCACGCTGTTACAGAAGCGTCGGGGTAAAATCCTGGACATGGTCAACGAAGAAGACATGGTCATTGTTAAAGCGGAATTGCCAGTGGCGGAATCCTTCGGAATAGCCGATGAACTCCGATCCTCAACGCAAGGCAGAGCCTTCTGGGCTACCCAATTTAGCCGATGGGCGCCAGTGCCAGAATCCATGCAAGTAGAAGTCTTAAGGCAGATAAGGGAGAGAAAAGGTTTGCCGCCGACGCCGCCTAGACCCGAAGAATTCTGTGAAGAAGAGTAACGCCTCCTATTCCCTTTTAATTTTCTAGTATAGTCTTTTAAGCGCCAATTGGCATTTTAAGGGTGAAATGGAAGCTGAAAGCCTAAAGATTCCTATTACTCGACTTCGTGAAGAGCCATTCGCCTCAGTACTTTGCTATCCGAAGGTAGCCAAAGCTGAGATTAAAAAACGTATAAAAGAACTGGAAAAACTGGGGGTAACCGCGCTAGAATTTTGTGGAGAAAAACAAGTCTTAAACGTGAAGGTTTTGGGTAAGGGATGCGTGGGCATAGTCGTAAGAGCCTATAAAGGCTGTGAGGCAGTAGCCCTAAAAATCCGAAGGACAGATGCAAACCGCGTAACAATGTTGCATGAGGCTGAAATGATTAAGAGAGCTAACTCTGTGAATGTTGGGCCAAAGCTTTTGGGTGTGAGCAAAAACTTTTTGTTGATGCAGTTTGTGGAGGGCTTATTGCTTCCAGAATGGCTTGAAAAATGCCGAGGCAAAACACGCCTAAAAAATGTTTTAAAAAATGTTTTGGAGCAGTGTTGGCGTCTCGACAAGGCTGGCTTAGACCACGGCGAGTTGAGCCACGCCCCGAAACATATAATTGTGGACATTCAAGACAAGCCTTTCATAGTGGACTTTGAAACCGCAAGCATAAACCGCAAACCCTCAAATGTCACTTCTATCACACAGTTCTTCTTCATAAGCGGCGCAGTTGCAGATAAAATAAGCCGAAAACTCGTTGGAAAGGATAAAAAAGCAATTATTGAGACTTTAAGGCGGTATAAGGCTGATGGTAGCCGCCAAAACTTTGAAACGTTGCTGTCATTTTGCGGTCTCTAGGCAACATAGTCGATTTTAGGTTTTATGCTTGCACCTTGCCAGTTTTTTCCATTATTAACTAATTCAAGTTTCAACTCGTTCAGAAGCTGGGTTAAATCAAGCCAAGTCTCCACCTGGAGCTGTCTGGCAACTCGCCTCTTCTCATAAAGAAGCGGAACCAAGTCGACGAAAAGCCAGCTGTAAGACTCTGCCAAAGATGTTCTCTCCCTTCTCCCCATTTCTCTAATGAAGAAGTGCGTCAACTGTTTTATAACTGTATATGGAAGAATCTTCTAGCGGAAAAGGGCCATGAACGGTTTCAACAGTCTAGTTAAAAAGGTTTAAAACTGGCTTCTCTCTTGATTTTAGGCACGGTGTTTAGGTGGGCATAAGCAGAGAGGAAATGCAGGAAATAGCCAAAAAATACAGGGAACCCGTTGGTTTAAATTTGGGTTCGCATTCGGCTTTAGATGCTTGGCAGGGACAACGCAACTATGGTCTAAGAAGCATTATCTACACGACGCATGGAAGGGCACGCATATACCTTCAAAATCCAATGGTTGGGAAACCAGACGAACCAGTGGAGGATTTGCCTAGTCTTGTTAAGCGAGACATCCGTGTTGTTAATGATCCTAGGGACATCGAGAAGAGTGACGATTGGAAAAGCGTAATAGTAATTCTTGACAAGTATTCGGACATTGTAAAGTATGTTGATGAGCTTGTGGATTTGGAATGCTTGCAAATCCCAAACAGAGCTTTCTCCGTTTATGTTGGTGGAGACGAAAACTGCAGCGTAATTGAAAAACAGTTCGCAGTCCCCATAGTCGGTTCGAGAACTCTCCTAAAAATAGAGAATCGAGGCGAGATTGAAAAGGACTATTACTGGTTTGCAGAGCAGGCTGGCATCCCCTATCCGAAATCCTACAAGTTTGAGGTTCGAAAGGGAGGGATAAGGTTTAAGGAGTTTATTGACGAGCCCATGCTTTTGAAAGCTGAACACGCCCACAGAAAATTCGAAAGAGAATTCATATTCGCCGCAGACTCAAAAGATTTGGAAGAAAAAGTCGAAAAGGAGGTTAAGGCTGGAAACTTAAATGAGGAGTCTCTGCGTGATTCGCGTGTAGAGCAGATTGTTCTTGGACCACACGCCAACTTTAACTTCTTTTTTT
Source organism: uncultured archaeon (assembly GCA_938023865.1). GTDB lineage: Archaea > Thermoproteota > Bathyarchaeia > Bathyarchaeales > Bathycorpusculaceae > JAGTQI01. The sequence continues at coordinate 11,686 of CALJDG010000059.1, forward strand.
CGCCATTAGATGCTAAAAGTGATTGGGGAGACGTGGACAACTGGTTCTCCAAACTCTACAATGTAACTATCGAAGAAGCCAGAATATGTCTAGCTAACCAGTTTCTTTCCATAGACGAGCGGAGAGAAACCATCCTAGATGGCGTGAAGAGGCTTCCATTGGAAGTCCAGCAGAAGCTTAAGCGTGTTCCATCCTTCGAGGTTACAGCCCACGCCATGCTAAGCCTAAGAGAATCCCTCCTGAAAGATGTGCAACGCTATGCAGACCGCTTCCTCTTGGCTTGCAGAGAACACGAACCGCCAGGCATAATTGGTGCGTGGTGTTTGCAGACGCTCATCACATGGGATCGAATATCAAAATATGAGCTAAAACCAATGGTTAAGCTGGACTATACAAGCGGCTTAGAAGCCAAAACAGCCGCAGATTATGGCTTATACGATGTGCCGGAAGCACGAGACCCATACATGCACATACCGGTTACACAGGACGTAGCCCTACGCCACGGAGGGGGAACAAACGTTCACATGGGCTTAGGCTCCCAATACGCTAATGCCAAGTACAAGAAGTCCATGAGCACAGGAGACCGCATAGCCCTAGAAATTAGGCGGGCGTGGAAAACAAAACAGCTCCACGAAATAGTAACATAGAGGGCTTAAGCTTTCACAAAAAATTTCTCATTATTTCAGCAAGGCTTGGTATATCAAATAATTTTTTACCCGTTATTTCGTTTGCTGCTGCCATATACATTTGGCTTATCAGCGTTTTCAGTTTCGTTTCTAATTTTGGCGGTTTTACTTTCACCAGTTTTCTCCAGTCTTTTACACCTTGCTCTTTGGCTTTCTGTTTTGCTTGTTCCACCTGTTTTGCCCATTCCGTTTGTCTATAGTATATGCGTGCTATTTCTTTGCTGACATGCAATCCTTGATAGGTGAATCTGCACTCGTCCAATGTGCCAACCACGTCTGCCACCATAAGCCTTCTTTTATCGTCGAAGGCTAACTCTACTTTTCCGTCCTCGTTTACCAGGTTGGCTTTGGCGACCATCTCCGTGATTGTTTCGTTAACTTTTAGGAGTACAGCCTTAACCCCCTCCATTTCGCTGTCTGTTAAGCCTGTCAGTTTTTGGGCTTCCCGCCATGTTAGGTAGCGGTCGCTTCGCTCAAGCTTCGTGCTTACATCAAAAATGGGTTTGACAAGTCTTTCGCCTGGTTTTGGGTAATGGTCTAAGCCTAAATCTTCAAGCTTAACCAGGCCTTGCTCAAGCCTTTTAAAAACCGATGAACCCTCTGGCAAGCCGTTGCGGTAAATAATCTCCAACGGGATTAGAAAGTTCCGGAGCTTGGGAGTGTAAACACTGTAATCGTATTTTAGTTTACCACCTTCTACATAGACTTTCGGCTTATAAACGTTCACTAGGTGGAATTCCATAATATTTGAGGACTTTTCCAACTCGTCGAAACGCACAAGTCTACCCCTTTCATCTACAAGTCCCCGATAGTGGGTTCTTATGCCCTTCTCTTCAAGCCTTTCAAAACAGTAAGCCCCCATCAGGCATAAGGCTGCGCCTTTTCCGTCGATGTGGTCGGGCATTTCACCCCAATCAAAAACCGAGTAGCGGTCTGAAAAGTGGAATCTACCAATTCCCATTCGCGTTTTTGTCGGCTTTTTCATCACTTCCAGGTCTTTAACGCTGCCCATAACAGCACACGCCATGCTCGCCATAGGCCTAAGGCTTCAAGTTTTTAATAGATTCATCCGCCTTTTCAATCTCTCCCTTCTTTGTTTTCTGGTAGGCTCTTATGAGTTCTTCAAGCCTCTTATCTTCTAAGGCTAAAATTTTCGCCGCAGCTACAACTGCGCCTTCAGGCTCAATTGTCACAACGGAACCTATGCCACTTGGCACCCGCAAGGAGGAGTAAATATCTGCTCCGGCAAACTTTTCGGAGTATGGTGGGCAGGCGATAACAGGTCTTGTTGTGTTAGCGTCTACGAAGGCGCTTAAGGCGTTTGACCTGCCTGCAACTGTTATATAAACAACATTTTCGCTTTCATGCTCTCGTAAGATTTCAAGGACTTTTTCAGGGGTTTTGTGAGCTGAAGCCACTCGAAGCTTAAACTCTAAATCAAAAGTCTTTAAGTGTTTGGCTAATTCCTTCGCGAAATTCAAGTCCCGTTCAGAGCCCATTATTATTACAACTTTTCCAGCCATTTTATCCTCTCACTTCGTTTCCTAAAATAGCTTTGAGGGGGCTAATTAAATTTTTAAGCAACCATTTTATGCATAAATCATGAGGGTGAAGCTCTATGCCGTCTGAGAAAAAGCGGAGAAGAGGCGTCATAGATGAGCTTTTTGGAGGTTCGATATTTGACGAAATAGAGGAAATTTTCAAGGAATTTCCAGAAGAGGAATTTGCCAGTGGCTACTCGATAAGTGTGACACAAACGCCGGATGGCACAAAGGTCAAGGCTAAGGTTGGAAAAGATGTGGATGTAAACGCATTAAAGAGAAGGCTTCAACAACAGTATCCAGGAGCGCAAATAGAAATTGAGGGAGGAAAACAAGAACCCCTCATAAGGGAGATTTCAACTAAGCCTGTGCGGGAGGGCGATACGGAGGAAGCGGGCTAGGTTAAGTCGCCACATACACATTTAACTTCATGGAGAATTGTTAACAACTCTCCAAAGCCTTCCTCGGTTTTTGCGGAAATCAGTGGTATCCGTTGGGCTGGAATAACCTTACCCAAAATTTTGAGCATGGGAAGATAGATATCAGCCAAAACCCCCATGGTTTTAACTTTCTTTTCCAAAATTTTGGGATTATGTAGAATCTTGCTAACCCTTTCCCTCTCCTGCTTGTTAAGCAGGTCCACCTTGTTTACAACCCTCAAAGTGTCTATTCCAAGCCTATAAGAAATGGCAAGTGAATACAGGTAGGCTGATGGCAAGTCATTAGCCCCGATGGTGGCGTCAATTATGAATATGCCAATGGGATCTGACAGCTGATCAATGATTTTTGGACCGGAGCTGCGAAAGGCAAAAACCTCAAGTTGTCCGGGCGTGTCAAAAAGAACAAAGTCTCCATCGAGTTGCGGAATTTTCGTTTCGCTAAGCATATCCATTGCCCTTAAAACAGCGCCATTAGGTCCTAGGCCCTCCTTAGCCATGATTTTCTCAACGGTAAACCTTTCTCTAATGTCAAAGTCACAATGATAAGGAACATCTAAGCATCCAGGGTCAAGGTTTAAAAATTTAACAGAATAATCTTCCTTCAGCAAATAACCTCCAAACCTGCACGTTAAGAGGCTTTTTCCAGAACCAGCCGGGCCTAAAACAACAACATTCATAGAACCTCACCATAAATTCATAAGGCTAAAGTAAAATCTTCATTTTCATTCCTTAACCTATGTATAAGGCATTGTTTCAAAACAGATTATCTTTTCAGTGCTTTCAGTCAGTATGTTATTTGGAGTGCTTTTAGATGTCTTGTAGCCAAGATTAGACTTGTTATGTACATTGCGTCGAACAATAGCAACCAACAGCGCTGCCATGCTCCGACTGTTGATACAGCTCACTTATCTCAATTTTGAAGTAACTTGTTAAGGGTTATTGTTGTTTGAGGCATTCTGCAATGTATTCTAATGAGAACTCTTTTATTATGCCTTCACTGACGGTTGTTATGAAGCTTTGTATATCTTCTATGTATTGTCCCCAGTCTCTTCTAAATATGTTGAGTTTTTGCAGGTAGTCGGTGTAGTTTTTATGAAGAGAGATAATTATTCCCGTCTTACCCATGCCTTCTCCTCGAGAGGCATAGATTGCGTTTGGCCACTGTCTCGCATAATTTCTTATCTCCTCAACGTCTTTGGAGTAAAGTTTTGGGTTCATCTTTACAAATGTGAAGGCAACTATTTCGCATCCTAATTTCTCAAAACTCGGGATGACCGTATACTTCTTAATGTATCCTTCATTTTCAAGTTTATTTCGGATTCTTGTTATTGTAGCTTGTGACACCTGCAGCGTTCTTGCAATATTTCTGTCGCTGTTTTTAGCATTTTTAAGCAATTCGCATAAAACCCTTTTTTCTAAATCACTTAACATAACAACAAGTTTCCTAAACTCCTTAATTTAATTTTTCAATGTAAGGCCATTGCTGACATGATTATGCTTTAATGATGCTCTAATTCTGCAATTTTAAAAATTTGATAGTCTTCAACCCTTGTAGATTTAGCTATTTTAGTTTTCTGTTTAATCATTGATTCACTTTTTTTAAAAAAAAAAGAAAATAATATTGCAAGGAACACTCTATACATGAAATATGAATTTATAATTCATAATCAATTTATAATCATTGATTCATAAGTTCCTCAATCGATGACGAAGTGACTCGTGAAGGGGTCTGCCCCCGAAATGTCGAGAATGCCGTTTCCTCCGGAATTGCTCTTGTTTATGGGAATTGACCTTTTTGTAGCTTTAAGTCTGTTGGCGGCGCTTGTGGAGAAGGCATTTCCCGCGGTGCTTCCATACTTGTATCACGTTGCGGCGCTTGCTGGTTTTGGTCAAATTTGGTTAAACTATGCTTTTCTTCTGCCATTTGTAGAGGCGCGTTTTTGGGGTTGCCTACTATATCTTTTTGCAGCCCTTTTAAATATAGGTGGAGTTAACTTCTACATAGCCTTCCGTAGGGAAATGATAAGCGTAGCTGGGATGTTTCTTTCATTATTTACAATTCCATCTTTTTTGATATCCCTCTTTTTTGTCTCCGCTTTTGTTAATGGTGCACCAATTCCATTGCCGTGGCTTCCACTTGTTCCACTTGAGAGTCTTTATGCCGTTTTAGCCATTTGCATGGTCACACTGGGCCTCAGCATTGTTGCGTATATTGAACCGAGCATACTCAAAAAGCGTGCTACCAAAAGAATTGACGTCGCGTTAGGCCCAGTTATGACGTCAGTTATTAGAGAAGAAGAGAAAAAGGAGGTGAAAACAAATGAATAATAGCAACCAAAAGCGAACTGGAAAAAAACTGTTAAGAGTTTTCCTACTGCTATTGTCCTCGATGCTTGTTGTCACAGCCTCCGCCAGCGTCCTCAACTATTTGTACATGCAAGCGTCGCCAATAACGGCTGAAACTGCCAAAGTCCAATTCGTCTTAGCCGACGATAGCAAAGAAGCTGGAGCCTCCATTGGAACAAATGGCACTTACGTTAGCCTTAATAGCATGGCAGGTTGGCCAAACTCAACAAGGGTTTACCAAGCCGCCGTAGGAATAAAAAACTACGATACAACAAGCCGCAACATTACACTGGCTTTTGCCTCTTGGACTGGAGATACAAACCAGATCGAATTCATTACTGTTATAGTCCGCAATGCTACTGGTGGAACACAACAAGGCTCAACGATAAACGTTGGAACTCCAAGTTCATCCACAGGTGTATTAGAAATCCCCGCCGGAGCAACATGGGTTGTAGAATGGAGCATCAAATGGAAGGCTGGAGCCCTATCAACAAACAGTGTAAGCGTTACGCTGCAACTGCTGGTTGAAGGCGAGTAACTCAATCTCCAAACACAATTTTTTCCTTTCCGAGGAAAGCCTATGAATGAAAAAACTTCCGGAATGTTAATTTCGTTTATTTTATTATTTGACATTATATTCGTTCAAGTATATGGTGCTGTTCATAACGCATATCAGTGTCAAGCGAGTTTTGTTTCCGCTGAACCTCCAAAAGTGATCTTGAAAGAGGGCATCATAGGAAATAGCACAATTTACACAAACAACACAAGCGCAAAAGTTGAAATTAAGGTGATGGAAAGAGGATGGAAAGTTCAATCAGGAACGGGGGTTATTAATTCGGGAACCTCCTACACACTCATCAACATCGAACCTGTTAATCTTTCAAAAGCCTTTCTACTCGTCAGCTTTGGCGGTGGTGTAGCTTCAACCCAACCTGAAGAGCAAGTCCTTGTAAGCGGTAAATTTGAGTCCTCCTCGCAGCTACGCTTTCAAAGGGTTGGCACAACAAACCCTGCAAATTTCGCGTGGTATGTGATTGAGGCCTTAGGCGAACAAATTAGTGTCCAATCAGGAACAACACAATTTGCCTCCACTGAGACACAAAAAGATGTGTCAATAAACGATGTTGGAAACATCGCTAAATGTGTGGTTTTCCTTTCAAGGAGGTCGACTGGAACTGATGCAACGCAATATAGTAAGGCCTTTGTCACAGGTGTGTTAACGAGCGCTACAAATTTAAGATTAAGGAGAGAGGGAACTGGAACGACGGTTACTGTTGAATGGTTTGCTGTAAAATTTAACGATGAAACCATCATACAAACTGGTGAAACTGTTGTAAGCACGTCGAATCCAACAATTCAAAGCATCGCCCACGTTGACATTACGAGAACTTGGCTTTATATGACTTGGAGAGCAACGACAAACGGGCTTGCACAAGTTTCAGTGAGAGGCTGGATAGAAAACTCAACCGAAATCAGATTCTTCAGGCGAACAACCACTGGAACTTGTTATGTAAGATGGTTCGTTATCCAAATGCCTGCAGGCGTAAAAGTTCAAAAGGGATTTCACGATTCGACAGTTACCACGGAATACATTAAGGATATATCAATTTCACCTGTTAATACAAGTAGGGCTTTCTCATTCACAACATGCGACTCCACTGGAACAGGTAGAGCCTTTCCAAGGCCATTCTGGATTGAAGCACTCACCAATTCAACAAACCTGCACCTGCAAAGATGGTATGCAGGGCAAGAATCCGACCATAACTGGCAGGTCGTAGAATTATCAAACGCCTATGAATACGTGCTAAAAATAGTTAACGAATCACCAAACCCGCGGAAAATTAGGCTCGAAGCCTGCAATCAAACAAACATTGAACGCCTTTACAACTGCACTATATACTTTTATAACGCAACAACTGTTTCTCGGCAAATATACGTCTTTGATGGTGAATATAACCAGAGAATTGGCCAATGGTGTGACCTCTTAGGCACTATTACAGTCTACATCGCCATAAAAGTTTCGATTAAAAACCTTGGCAAATCCTATATACACACGAATCTTAAAATCCTGAGTACCAACACTTCAACATACAACCTGATGGTAATAACTTTTGAAATATCCTAAAATTTTCTTCAAAATCTAAAGAGTTAATCATCTTTACCTTACATGGATGCAATATTTGCTAAAGGCACTTATTAAGTTTAATAACAGGTATTTTTACGTGGTTTTTACATTGCAAAAATAGATGAAATCTAGGTAATTGGGCAAGAATATGGAAGAAGCTCATCACGGTTTGCGTTAAGACTAGTGGTAACTTGCTAAATGCTGGTGTAACAAGAAGGAAATAGCTGAATTCATAGAGCTGGATTCAAATATGTAGGCGAAAAAGATGAATACTCTTCTTAAGAAAGCCGAAATGATGGGCGCGGGTTTATTAAAAGTATGGAAAAAGCGCCGCCGGTCGGACTTGAACCGACGACCGACTGGTTAACAGCCAGCCGCTCTACCACTCTGAGCTACGGCGGCACCTAAAGGCTCGCCTATTTGTGTTCTGGTTTTAATGCCATATTTAAATTTATTCTGCCTTAATATATCCCCATTTCTTTCGCTTTCTTTTCTATGATTTTTACAAAAATCCTGTATAGGGCACGCATTGGTTTTGCAAACCATTTTCCAGAGAAAGATAAACCTATTAAGTCGTCTATCCAGTAGAAGTTATGTTTTAGACATTTTATTAGGAGTTCCTCGTGGAGCTTCGTCATTTTTGTCTCTTTAAACCACTGCTCATTTTTCAGTTTGCCCAGTGGGACGAAGAAGAGGGGCACGATGAGGCTTCTAACGTGTTTTAAGTCTTCGACAAGCTCTATGGTTTTTATAAGGTCTTCTTCCCTTTCTTCTGGCAAGCCTACGATCAGTGTGCATGCGGGGATAAGCTTGTTGTCGTGCATTAGTTCCATTCCTTGACGGACAATAGTGGGCCATTCTTCCGGTTTGAAGGGATGAGCCTTCGCGGGCATTATTTTCTTTGCAAGTTCTGGTGAGCCTGTTTCTATTCCTACTTCGGTTCCCCACCAAGACTGCTTTTGCTGAATGATTTCAGCCACTTTCGCGAAAAGTTTTGGTTTTACCATGATCGTTGCTAGTGAGCAGTGGCTCCAGCTGAAACCGTCTTCACATTTCTTTATAACAGCCTCATGAAGCTCAATCAGCTTTTCATCGTTTGGAACTGTATTTTTTGAGCCGTAAAGCATGACGTCTTCCGCATGGAGGCAAGCTGTGCGGTCACAGCCGCTTTTAACGTTGACATCTATCTCCTTGAGTATCTTTTCAATAGGGTACCATCTTAAGGGCCTTAATGTGACGCTGCAGAACTTGCATCCCCTACAGCAACCTCGACCAATTTCCACCAAGCCGTTGACGGACGGGTTTATAATGTTTGGGATCTCCTCTAGGCTTGGAGTCTCTTGGACGCTAACCTCATAATATTGGGGGAGCTCCTCACCATTTATAGCTGCCCTAAAAATTTTTCCAACAACTTTTTCAGCTTCTCCATCAATTATGCAGTCAATCCCATATTCTTTAACGAATTTCTCCTTATACTGGAACTGCCAAACACCTGGGCCCCCAACAATAATTTTCAGTCCACACTTTTTTGCCCTTTTAACCTCAGGCTTTGCCATTAAATTACGGAATTGTTGTGCAAGGAAAGGCTCCTTCTTTAAAATTGCTGCAAACGTGCTTGAGGCTGGACCAAGCCCAAACGGATCCATAACATGTATTCCCAAAACTTTGGCCTCATCCAAATATTCATTTAGGTAGTCCGGATCCACAGTTTGGACGTTGAATCCTTCATTTAGAAGTTGAGCCTCAATTTTTCTTAGTCCATAGGGTGCTGCCACCGGTACGCCTCTTCTCGTCTTTATCGGCGGGAAAAATAGAAAGCTGTAAAGCCAGCTTGGAATCACGTTTGGAGGGGCACATGTTCCAAAGCCTATAAACTCGTTATGATGGTAGTCACTCATTAATGTGCGGTCAGCTGTTAGTATAACATTAGCCATTCTCGGCCCCTCAAAATAATGTGTTTTTAAATAAAACATTTAAATTTTGATATAATTTATTCAGCGTCAAGCTTTTCCTTTCTCTCGATTAAATCTACGAAAACTTGATTGAGTGGTTTACTGAATATTTCTTTAACCTTGCGTAAAAGATCTTCCCCCCTTTTTTGTAAAGGAGTAATGTCTCGCCTTCTTCTTACCCTTTGCAATCCACTCTGAGCTTGCGAATCCGCCCTTCTCAAGTCTATGGAGGAACGGGTAAACGATGCTTGGCTTTTAAGTCGAAAGCCTTTGTCCGGATATAATATTATAAAGGAATTGAAGAAGTTAACTAGCTGGAGTTTTCATTCCGGGGTTGTTTACCCGCTTTTATATGAACTTGAGGAAAATAAACTTATAGCTGGAAAATGGATTAAGAGGGGAAGGAGGTGCATAAAATATTATTCTGTAACGATGAACAGTTTAAGAATTTTAGAACGTATTAGAGAACTTCTCGAAATGCCCGTGAAAGAAGTTTTGAAAGATTTCATTTCCCAAACTTAAAAAAGGCTTCTGATTAGAAAAATGTATATTCAAGTTTTTATATTGTTGAAAGGGCCATAGGAGAGTTAAGCTTTGGAAAAAATCCTCGAAGTGAGATGGCATGGTAGAGGCGGCCAAGGAGCTTGGACGGCCAGCGAGTTACTCGCAAGAGCATCCGTCTATGAGGGAAAATATATCCAATCTTTCCCAGAATTCGGTCCGGAAAGGATGGGCGCCCCGGTTGCAGCCTTCACAAGAATAAGCACGGAACCCATCAGACTTCATTGTGCCGTATACAATCCAGACGTTGTGGTTGTTTTGGACCCTACGCTGATTAAGACTGTGCCCGTTACGGACGGATTAAGTGAGAGTGGAACACTAATAATCAATTTTAAGGATGATCCAGCAGAAGCGAGGAAAATGCTGAGAGACGATAAAGGGAAGGTTTGGACTGTTCCAGCCACCGATATTGCTATAAAAATTTTAGGCTTGCCCATAACAAGCACCGCTATGCTTGGAGCTGTTGCCCGTGTAACAGGAGTTGTCAGTTTACAAAGCATTGAAAGAACCATTAAGGAACGTTTCAGAAGCGACATTGCCGAAAAGAACTTCGCGGTTATAAAGGAGGCCTATGAGGAGGTGCGTTCAGAATGACATCTAAAGAAAAAAGTTGGAAAGAAATTTCCATAGCCGCCATATGCTGGAAGCCTAACACGGAATTCTCAACCGGAGACTGGAAAACCTACAAGCCCATTCGAGACTTGGAAAAGTGCACAAAATGTTTGTTATGCGCCATATTCTGTCCAGATGGAGCAATCAGCTGGAAGCCTGAAAAAGAGGACATACAATTCAACTACAACTTCTGCAAAGGCTGTGGAATATGCGCCAATGAGTGCCCAGTGAAAGCTATAGAGATGAAGCTTGAGTGAGGTGCGGATAATGAAAAGTGTTGTTGAGCAGAGGACTTTAGCCTTAAACGGTAATGAGGCCGTTGCATATGCCGTTAAACAGTCAGATGTGGACGTTGTTGCAGCTTACCCCATCACACCCCAAACTATAATTGTTGAAAGGTTCAGCGAGTACGTAGCCAACGGCGAGGTTGATACAGCCTTCGTCTGCACGGAGTCTGAGCACAGTGCCCTAACAGCCTGCCTTGCAGCCTCGCTTACTGGAGCGAGGACCTTCACCGCTTCAGCTTCTGCCGGTTTGGCCCTTATGCATGAGATGCTCTTCGTGACTTCTGGCTGCCGCGCACCAGTAGTTATGGCAATAGCAAACAGAGCTTTATCAGCCCCAATAAACATTCACGGTGACCAATCCGACACGATGGCACAAAGAGACAGCGGATGGATACAAATCTACGCTGAAAATGCCCAAGAGGTTTATGACTCTGTTATTCAAGCTTTCCGTATAGCAGAACACCCAGAAGTGCTATTGCCAGCCATGGTCTGCCTAGACGGCTTCCAGCTAAGCCATTCCGTAGAAAACGTTAATGTGCTATCAGACGAGGTTGTGAAAAAGTTTGTCGGAGTTCGCCAATTCCCAATGGTGCTAACTCATGATGGAAAGGCGGCTCCCCTAAAGTTGGACCCTGAAAACCCCATGACTATGGGGCCTTTAGCTTTCCCAAACTACTATTTCGAGTTTAAGCGGCAACAAGAGGAAGCCATGGAAAAAGCGCTTAAGGTTATCAGAGAAGTGCATGATGAATACGCGAAAATCAGTGGCAGAAGCTACGGCGACGGCTTGCTTGATCCATACTTTCTAGAGGACGGTGAAATAGCTATCGTTTGCTTAGGCTCAACAGCTGGAACGGCGAAAACCGTTGTAGACGAGTTGAGGGCGGAAGGCATTAAAGCTGGGCTACTGCGAATTCGAACATTTAGACCACTGCCAGTTGACGGCATAAAGAAGGCTCTCGAACATGTTAAGGCAGTAGCCGTCATGGACAAAAGCATGAGCTTCGGAGGATTCGGCGGCGCAGCTTTTCACGAGGTCCGTCATGCACTTTACGACTTAGATAAAAAACCATTCGTGGTGAACTACATTTATGGGCTCGGTGGAAGAGATACAAGCCCAATGCAGATCCGCGAAATATACGAGGACCTTCAGGAAATTCTTATGAAAAACCATGTTGAAACCCCCATAAAATATGTTGGATTAAGGGAGTAGAGGCGGAAACTTATGCAGAGTGAATGGAAGTTTACGGCAAAGGACATAGCTGAAAAGCCAGATCTATTCATGTCTGGTCATAGGGCATGTGCTGGCTGCGCCCCAGCAACAGTTATGAGGCTCATTATGAAAGCCTTAAGAGGACCAACCGTTGTCACACAAGCCACTGGATGCATGGAAGTAGTCTCAACAATTTATCCCTACACATCCTGGGCTGTTCCATGGCTCCACACAGCCTTTGAAAACGCTGCCGCAAACGCCTCTGGAATAGAAGCGGCAATAAAAATGCTGAAGAAGAAGGGAAGAATCAAGCATGAGCATGTGGACGTTATCGCGATAGCTGGTGACGGCGGCACATACGACATCGGCATACAAGCTCTCTCTGGGGCGGTTGAAAGAGGACACGACTTCCTATTCGTGCTTTACGATAATGAGGCGTACATGAACACTGGCATACAGAGGAGCGGCGGAACACCTCTAGGTGCATCCACAACCACATCGCCGGCCGGCGATGTTTTACCTGGAAAGCTTGAGCCCAAAAAGCCGATAGCTGACATAATGGTGGCGCATGAAATCCCCTATGTGGCTACAGCCTCACCATATTATTGGCGCGACCTAATAACAAAAGTGCGTAAAGGCTTAGAAGTTGAAGGACCAGCGTTTATGCATATTTTTGCGCCATGTCCCCGCGGTTGGCGGAGTGACCCAGCAAAATCCATAGAGCTTTCTCGCTTGGCCGTGGAAACATGTGTCTTTCCATTGTGGGAGTGTATAAACGGCATGTACCAGCTTTCGGTTCCGAGCAAAGTAATAGCCATGGCGCCCCAAAAGAAAAAGCCAGTAAAAGAATACTTAGCGGTGCAGGGACGTTTCAGACACCTGTTCACGCCAAAATATGAGAAACTGATGGACGAGATACAGCGGATAACAGACCAGAGATGGCAAAAACTCCTCAAAAAATGCGGAATATCCTAGCTTTTAGTTAACTTTTTCATTCCTTTTCAAGCCACTGAACTACCATCACTATGACTCAGTATAATTAAAGTATGCTTACTCATTCCCATGACAAGTACAAGTATTTTAATTCGCATTTTTTAGGAACTTTTCTACCTCTTTTTCTGCGTTGTCTGCTTTTATGAATATGGGCACGTTTTCTATGCCTGTGGCTATGTAGCTTGAAAGGAGCCACTCGCCCGGCGCAAATTCTAGGGTTTTTTCTAGTATGCCTTTGTCTATCATGAAGGTGTCGCTTATTAGAGCTCTGTCATATGGGCGGGGAAGTGTGCCCACGAAGTACGTGTGGAGCTGTTGTAGGGCGTTGGTGTTTAGGTAGGCTATGCGCTGTGTTGCTATACATACGCCTAAACCATATTTGCGTCCTTGCCTAAGCAGTGTTTCCACTTGTTTGCTACATTTTTTTTCTATGCCAGCCGCGCCTGAAAGTTCTGGTATAAACTCTTGGGCTTCATCGAAGACTAGAAGGATGTAGGGTTTCACTTGGAACATACGTTTTCTGCGGACTAGCAGGTCGTTGGTTAACGTTATAACCAGCTCTTTTATGGTTGTTGGGTCTGATATGGAAATGCAAACGAGCCTTGCGTCGCCTTCTAAAAGCTCCCTTATTTTTTCGGCTGTTAGTCCGCCTGTTTCTTTTTTCATCTCCTCTCGGCGTTTTCTTATTTGGTCGAGTATGGTGGTTCTGGTTGTTGCCCAAGCATATAAAGTGCTTTTGTCGTGAACTTTGAACTCTTCCATTGCGGCTATGCAGACACCATCTATGTATTTGATGAAGTCTTCACTTACCTCTTGGTTCTCGCTGAGTCCACGAGCCTCCATATAATCTAGGATGGCGTCGTGGATTCTGTCTATAGCGTTTAAGTTATGGGGCTTGTCTGCGCTGCCTTTTCTCTGGTCGTTCAGCTCCTCAAGGAACTGGGCGTACGTGGGAACCTTTTGCTTGGGTCTCGTGTAGAATGTCACTTTTTCCTTCTCCATTATGCGTTTCAGTCCCAATTTTATTCGCTCGTCAGTCTCATACTCTCTTGGTTTAACCACCGAGTTGAAGAACTGTTCTATGGAGTCTATCCTATGCTCGAGGATAACTTTTGCCTGAATCTTCTCGTCTGCGAGGAGGTCTAGCAGCAGGAATACGTATTCACAGCTTATGTCGAAAACCACAACCTTAACGTCGTTTGTGTGAAGCAGAATACGCCTCAAAATATTTGACATTAGGTTGCTTTTTCCGCCTCCTGTGAAGGCAAAAACTCCGAAGTGATAGCGGACAAGCTTTTCAAAGTCCACATATATGGGAATAACCGTGCTGCGTGTTTGGAACATTTTTACAATGCCGAGCCTTGGGTCCAACCTCGCATCCTCAACCGTCTTGGACGGGTCTACGCCAAGCTTCTCGGTTATTTTTTGGTTGTACATACGGTTTATCATTTCGCTGTTTAGGATGTAGACTGGACTGCCCACCACCGGGTAGGAGAAGCCCTTAACAAACTTGAAGTTGCAGTTTTCGACTATAACCAGATCATAGTTTATTGGTATGGCGTCTATCTGAATCATCATTGTTGAATGGTCGTCTGTCTGCCAATCCGCCTCAGACTGCTCAATAATCTCAAACTGCATGGGATAATAGCCATGATCCGACAAGCCCCTTAAGCCGAAGTGTTCAGGCCATACTCGGCTTATCTCCATAAGCGTATAACGTTCCTCTCTAAGGAATGACTGCCTAAAGTTTTTTGCGGCTAAAAGCATGCCCTCCTCCAGCAGTCCCATTAAGTCTTTCTGGTATTCCACTTTTATGCGGCAGCTGTAGCGGGCGCTTGTTCCCGCCAGTTTTGATTCTTCTGCTCCTCCGAAGAATCTTGGCATGACAGCGGCTAGTCTAGCGTTGAATTTTCCGTCGAAGTTTGTGAAGCAAAGACTGTTAAATTTGTTCTCTCCTTGCGGCTTCAATAGCTGTTCGCCTCTCCCTAAACGTGCTCATATAGAATATGAATTTTCTCAATTTATGGTTATTGAGAATCCACTCGGCTGTTGTGTCGACAACGCGTTTAAATTGGCTGTAATTCCACTTGGCGATTTTGTCCGCAATGAAGAGTGGTGCGTTGTGTCCAAAAGCTTCTGGAATGTTTGATGGCGCCATAGCCGCCAAAACGTTCATGAAAAGATTCTGCAGCTTGTCAGGCACATTCTTGTCCATGAATAAGATCACTTCTATTGGCTCTTTTGTTCCATCGCTTAGCTCATTCCAAAACTCCACAATTGTTTCGGGCTTGTAGTCGTATTCCGGATAGACGAGGCGATCCACAAGGAGGACGTTGCTTCTTAGCATGGGGTCTGTTTTTGCTTGGCTTAGCTGAACGTAGGTTTTTAGGAAAGCTTTTTCTAGGCCTATCTTGTTTTTTATGGCGCCTGAAACGTAGCCTTTTCGGTTTTGTTTGTCTGGCACCATTGTTCTGAAGGCTGAGTCATACTCTACTAGGCTCCATGGTGGCGTAATCCTATCTGCGTTGAGGATGCTGGCCGATTGGAGGATCATGCGGTCTGTGTTTGGTAATTTTTCCAGCTCTTCTCTTGTGATGTTTGTGTTTAGTAGGTCGTTGTTTCCCATTATTGGGATGAGTTGGCGTTTGAAGTCTCTTGCCGCTGTGTCTTTTGTTACGCCTATAATGAGTATGTGCCTATTCCAGCATTCTTCCATTAGCATGTGCAACGTGAAAAGTGTTAGGAAGGCGATGTCTAGGGTTGTGAGCCAATGCTCCCTTCTGTCTTTGACTATTTTCATTAGGTTTGCTGTTTCTGGGTTATCTGCAAAGAAGAATCTGTCGCCTATGCTTTTTACAAGCTTTTTAATGCGCTCCGATGTCCGCGCGTATTTCTGGTTCAGCGTGTAAACTTCATTTTTCTCGTTTAGGAAGCCCTTTTTTATTAAGCTCTTTAGGCTTCGCTCTACTCTTTTCGCCCTTTTCTCTTCTGTTATGTTAAATTCAGCCAGCATCTGCCTCTTTGACAAGGCGCCCTTACGCCTTAAAAGGTCTATTATGGCGTAGCGTACATAGTCGGCTCTTGGCGGCGGCAAACCTAAAAATTCGTTACAGACAAAATGCCTCGCCATTGTTAACTCGTTTATGTCTATGGGTTCACCGTCTATTTCGTAGCCTAGGATGTTGCTTTTCGCCTCCCATAAGGCACGCTTCGAGGTATCGTAAAGGAGGCTTGCGCGTTCTATTGATAGGCTTCTATCCATTAGGATTATCCGAAAATTTTGTTCCGCGTCTGTGGCCAGTTTGTAAGCTAAATAGTATTCGGCGAAGGTCATTATCCAGTTAGCCACCGTTGCATTGTTTATAATTGATTCTTCTGTTAGTGGTTTTCCAAGGCTGACCTCGTCTGGTTGTGAAACTTCAAAGAATGTTTGGTCCACGTCTGGGATTTCATTCACATAAATTGGCACTACGCTTGATATGCCAGCGCCATGTTGGGCTGTTCGCTCGTCATACTTGACTGTTGGCAGTTTATCCTCGTGGAAAGTTATTGTTCCCGTTGAGGCGTAGGCTCCTCCGAAGAAGACCACTAGGTCAAAGAGGGGTCGCGAGTACATGGTTCCATCTATGCCAGCAAAGCGGACGGATGCGGCTCCAAAGAATTCTTTTGCTGTTTCGTAAGCTTCTTTGGCATGGAAATCTGTTTTTATTAGATTTGAGAGGAAGCTTTCGTAGAAGCTTTTTAGAGATGAAAAACGCTTTTCATAGTCTAAAACTTGCATTGATGCTCCTTGTTTGAGTATATTGCATGTCCGCCTAACAGCGTTGCTTAATGGGGACAGCTGCACTCAACCACCAAACCATGATTAGGGGTTCTGCTGTTAAAACATTTTTTGGAATGTTTTATATCGCTCATCCACTCAAATTCTAGGTTTTGAAGGGGCAGAGTTGGC
>CALJDG010000060.1 GCA_938023865.1 uncultured archaeon
CTGAAACACAAGCAAAACAACCCACCAACAAGATGAAACTCTGCTCAATATTTAAAATTCACGGAAAAGTCCTTCCAAAAGGACTGTCTTCACCATTTCCAGTTTATGTGTGCGTGTGTGCGTGCACGCCTCTGCCTATACAAATAGTCCATCTGTCTCTTTATAGAATCAAGCTTTCTTTCTGATGAAATAGTAGCTCCGCTAACCACTATGCCTTATTCATCTTCGTTTGATCCCACTCTAAGCGCGTTTAGCTTCTCTTCCTGCCTCCCTGCACACGCACACACTAAATTTTCAAAACCTTTTATTCTTAGGTGACCTTTCAACAAGCCCTATTCCCTATCTCCCACTCTTGCATGCGTGTGCAGTTTTCATCAGTCATTTTGGGCTTTCACCTCCTTTTCTATGCTGTTCTGTTTCAGTCTTATGTCGTTCGTGGAATTTGCGTGGAATTCGCCCTAAACATACCAAAAGTAAAGAAAATCCTAACTGAGAAAGGATGGCTGATGGCCAATAAGCAGGAAAATAAGGGAAGAATGAGCGCTAAGGCTGAGACGGGCAAATAAAAGATGAATGCCTATGCTGTGATTTCTCGGGCAAACCGCGTCTTAATTAATTCTTGTGCCTCATTTTCTTCCAGCAATATAATTGCCCCTTTTTTATAGTGGAGGTAATCCTTAAGGAATTCAACTTTGATCATTCGATTAGCTTTACTCTCAGCGGGTCGAGTTATTTTTTCTGCGTAATCTGAAGGAAGTTTAAACATTTTGGCTTTACCAACAACTCGACTTAAAACAATAATGCCTCGAGCAGATAACACTGCTACGTACTTAGAGGCTGTAAGGCGATTTATCCCGGCTAATTTAGCGATCTCATTAATGGACAAATCTTTAGGATGAACACTCCTAAAACACTCCAATATTTTATTTTCTATCTCGCTTAACTGCATGGATTATCACCGAAGATAAACATGAACTATTATCATAAACTAACTGAAAACGAAACTAAATAAAAATGACGGTGCAACTGAGCAGTGTTTGAAGTGATTTTCTTTGAAAGCAAAACCACGCAGCCATATTTTTGGAAAAATGGAGGTGATCTGTTATGAGCACCCAAACAACCCTTGATGCTTGGCTGACAAAAACTGAAAGGAGCGAGATTGGGCAATCTCCATCCAAAAATTTAGCTGAACCAGCGCCCCAAGCATCAAAGATCCCAGGAGATTTCCTTGACATCTTTGATGACACTATAAGTTGCATTGAATTAGACATGAAACATGACAGAAGCGGAAACGTCATCGGCTGGATGGAAGGTG
The DNA here is from genome assembly GCA_938023865.1 of uncultured archaeon. Lineage (GTDB taxonomy): Archaea > Thermoproteota > Bathyarchaeia > Bathyarchaeales > Bathycorpusculaceae > JAGTQI01. The sequence goes on from CALJDG010000060.1 coordinate 1,316, forward strand.
AACCCAAGATAGACACATGGGATGGCTCTATAGACAATAAGATAAAAACCCTCGAGGAACACGTCAGCAAAAAAGGATGGACATTCTAAGACCTAAAACTACAATTCAAAAGCCAAAGCCAAAACTCGAAATGATGAGGCGGCAAACAACCCTCAAAGAATAATCCACGTGAAAGAGCTTGAAAAATATTTAGCGGAAGGATGGCAGTTCGCTAGCGTTCTTCCCCCACAGAAAATCCTGATCAAGAAATGTTAAAAAGTGCCCTTCGATCTGCTGAATTAAAAGCTGTCTTCTGGAGTGCAAGGTAGCGATATTTTTTTATCTTTTACGTTTAAAAAAGCTACGTAGTATGATGAACGGGCTGTTTGCACGCCCTTAAACGGCTTGAAGAAGTGAAAACAAAAATAAAAGGAAGGGAGTAAGAGGTAAATGTGGTGAAGGATGATCGGCGAATTTTGCACATGGTGCAGAGAATATATTGTAAACGGGAATTCAGAATGCAGGGAGTGCGAAAGCTGCTTGGGGTGCAAGCACTTCGACGAGGATTGTTGCATGAACGAAACCGTCGTGTCAGAATACAAAAAAGAGTGGGATAGGCCAGCCTCTGTTGTTGGCATAGGGCCTCCGCTTTGCAGAAAATACTGTCCGTATTTGTCTGAACTCGAGAGACGCAGGGCCCATTTGTTAGCTGAAGGCGATGAGGACGAAAGCAAAAATTTTGATGTAGAAACTCAGGACGAGGGTGGTAAGGGGGAGAGAAGTCGTAAAATACTTTTCACCCCCCTGCCCAAATTTTGGCTAAACGAAAACTGCCCGTTCATTACTTTTGAGGTAGATTTCAACGAGACGGTCAATTACCATATGGCACTTCTCGGGTGGTGCGAGTGGGAAATACCTGAACGCTTAACAGTTGAAATTCCCGCCGCTAAAAATGCTCATGCGAAGAATCAAACAGCGACTTGTTGAACAGAAGATTTGCTGTTTCCTTTACGTCTCAGCACAGGTTCGGAGAGTAGAAGCATATAAATTTTTAAGCTGTTCCTGGGCGGTTATCATGTGTGGAGATACGTAAGTTGTTGAAGGTAACACTTGGCTTGAATGAGTACCGCCAATGTATGTTTTTCGCGCTGAGAATGTGGTACAGTGGTGGGAAATCTACGCTTGACTGGAGGAGAGCTGGTCGAAGAGATATAGGAGATTATATGAGTGACCATATGCAGGGTAAGCTGGCCGAAGTCGGTTTTGCGCGGATGTTGCAAAAGCGTTACGGCATTTCCGCAGAAGTTGATTTGGAGATCCGTCCAGGTATACAAGTAGTAAATGAAACAGACATTAAAATGGTGACGGTGAAGGGTGAAAGGAGGTGCCCAAAAATAAAAATAGATGTAAAGGCAACGACTCCCAAATCAAAATATTTCCTTGTTGATGCCCGCGAGTTCCAGAACAGAAGATACGATGCATACGTCTTAGTCTTAGTTAATTTGCCTAAAGACCATATAGTTCGCTTCATCGCAGATAAGATGGAACTTCCATCTGATCTAAAGCTTCTTATAACCCCGCTCAAAACAATCGATGTTGACATATTGGGCTTTACTTATAGGAAGGATATTGAGATGGGAGGGAAGCTGTACAAAGCAGGGGAGTGGTTGGTGGATCCTGAGAACCCCCGAAAAAGGCTTGTGCAGCTCAAGGTGGATAACTACGGCCTTCCTGTAAGCAAGCTCAGAACCGGCGAAGAAGAGTGGAGTGATTTGGTGAGCAAGCTGTGATAATCCGCCAGCATTCTGAAGGAAAACTTTATATTTATTTGTGTCTTAATTGTGTTTGAATTGACTCATGAAAAACAGAAAAAGCGGGGTCAAGCGAGTTCAAGTTTCTTTCACAGAGGGGCAGTGGAAGCTTCTTGAGCGCCTCAAAGCCACCATGGGCAAAACCGACGCGGATGTTGTCCGAAATATCGTGCTGGCCTGGTTAGCCGAAAAGTCCGTTATCGCTTCTGATGCAAAGCATAAAATGGAGGCTGAAAGCGTTGACTGAGCAGTTTACGCTGTTCTCGCTGTTCAGCGGTGCAGGCGGGCTGGACCTCGGATTCAAGCTTTCCGGCAAATTCAAAATCTTGTTTGGGTGCGATATTTCTGAACCGGCAGTGAAAACTTTTTCGAGGAACTTCGGGGCGAGAATAACAGTAGCCGATCCTAGGCATTCGGATTTTCCAGCAGTTTTCCGCGGAGATGTGGCTGAGCTGAATTTTAATAACTTCGACGGCCTGCAACCTGATGTCGTAAGCGGAGGCCCGCCGTGCCAGGACTTTTCCATTGTAAGAGGACCCCGATCAGAAAGAGGCGGCATAAGCGTTTCGCGTGGAAGACTGTATTCTCACTTCATTAGGGCGCTCATCCACCTGCAGCCGCGCATTTTTGTATTTGAAAATGTGCCGGGTCTGATAAGCGCGAATGCAGGGGAGGCCTATAGAACCATCATAAACGACTTCCTGAATTTGGAGGTCAGATGGCCGGAGATAAGAAGGCTTGTGGGCAACAGCACTTCAAAAGCGCCCACAAGCTACGAAATCCTGTTCAGCGGAGTCGTTGATGCATCAAAGCTGGGAATCCCCCAAGCAAGAAAGAGGCTGATTATAATTGGAGTGCGGAAAGATCTACTGCGGTCGGCTTGGTGGAAACATAAGAGCATCGTAAAGGAAGTCGAAAGCATGCTAACAGGTCGCAAGACTCTTTTAAGCGAGTTTCCGCTGACGCCACTGGAAGTATTTGAGGGAAAACCACTTCCAGAGTTGCAGAAGAAGTATGAAGAAGTTATGAAAGAGTATAATGGCGTAGCTGAAGAAGTAGGCACTGCGAGAGCGCTGGAGTGGAAAACCAGCGTTTGGGAGAAATTAACTTTCGACGTTGTGAGAGATTATCTTTTAGTTAACAACGTAAGCGGCGCAAATGACAAGGAGGATAGGGTGAATCAGGCGTTCGAAGAGCACGCTGAACTTTTAAGGGAAATGGGCTACTACGGCGTCGGCGTCCGCAGCATTAGTCCTCCCGACGGCAGCAACGAGATACCGCATGAGTCTGAATCGGTTGTTGAGAGGATGAAGCGAATACCCCCTGATGAAAACCACGAATTTGTGAGAGGAACAAAGTGGGAAGTTGAAGGCAGAGGTATGAGCCTGATTTATAGAAGGGTTCATCCGCTGAAGCCCGCTTACACCGTGGTTGCATACGGTGGAGGAGGGACTTGGGGGTATCACTATGAAAGAAACCGCGCAGTCCTCACAAACAGAGAAAATGCGCGGCTCCAAACATTTCCTGATAACTTTTTGTTTGCTGGAAAACGTGCGCAGGTAAGAGCGCAAATTGGCGAAGCAGTGCCACCACTCTTGGCAAAGAGAATTGGCGAGATGGTGGCGAAAGTTCTTGAGGAACTTATGTAAAACGTTTTAAGCTTATAATGAAGCCGCGTTTTTAATAGGCTGTGGGAGCCGTTTGAGCGAAATCGAACAGCCTTACACGCCGACACCCTCCAAAAGGGAATTCGCCAATTCGCTTTTAGAATGGTGGCGATCAAATAAAAAGGACTTTCCTTGGCGCCGAACAAATGATCCGTACATAATATTGATCTCAGAGATGCTGCTCAGAAAAACCACGGCGCGGCAAGTTAGTGGAATTTTTGAAAAGTTCTTTGCTAGGTTTCCTAATGTGAAAGCCCTTGCCGAGGCGTTTGAGGAGGAGATTAAGGAGCTAATAAAGTCGCTTGGAATGGAGCACAGAAGGGCTACTTTGCTGAAAAGGCTGGCAAACGAATTGGTAAAGAGCTACGAGGGCGCGGTTCCAGCTTCCCAAGAGGATCTACTGAAGCTTCCAGGGGTGGGGCGTTATGCGGCAAACGCTGTGCTCTGCTTTGCGTATAGAAAGGATGTGCCTTTAGTTGATGTTAATGCCATAAGGGTTTTTCAGAGAGTTTTCGGCCTTCAATCCAAGAAGCGCCGAGTGAAGGACGATACTGCTTTTTGGGAGTATGTTGCAGGGGTTATTCCGCCCGGAAGGTCCAGAGATTTTAATCTTGCAATTATCGACTTTGCTCACGAAGTCTGCGGACCGAAAAGACCTAAGTGCACCATATGCCCTGTGCGTGCCATTTGTAAATATGCAACTGAGGCGTGCAAAATTGAAGATCAATGATCTTCGTGCAGGAATGGAAGGCATAAACGTAACAGGGCGGGTGGTTAAAATAATAGAAGAAACGGAAGTTAAAACGAGGTTCGGGAAGAGCCGGCTTACAGTAGCTATGCTCTCCGATGAAACCGGAAGCATAAGGCTTAACCTATGGAGATGGCAGGCGGACCTTGTAAGAGTCGGGGATGTCATTAAGATTGAAAACGGGTTTGTGCGGTCGTTTAAGGGACAGCTTGAGCTGAATGTTGGAAGTAAGGGAAAAATTATTACAGTTTCAAGAACTAGGCGTTAGCAATGGCTTATCTAAGCTCCTTTGCCACCAACTCTGAGGCTCTTCCATCTCCAATAGTTTTTCTAGTAATTGCTTAACTCTACGCTCAAGTTTTCGCTGTAGGTCAGGTGGCCGTTGCGTTACCGCAGGCTGATTTTTTCTAAACATTTCCACCAATTCCTCCCAGTACCGGCCAGTTCTAAGTTTAGACAAAACAATAGCACAATTATCACTACTTAGCTCTACCGTTTTTATACCTGAATCTGGATCTGTTAACCACTCACCTTTCTTGAAAAAGCCCCATTTTCCCCGACCAAAAAGCCTGTTGAGCTCGCTTTTCAATTTTCGCCTTTGCTGAGGTTGTAACCGAAACTCATGCACCTGCAATATGTTAGCAACATCATGATATGTTGCGAACCCTAAAATCTCCGCTTCAACACCTTTTAAATCTTGCATGCGGCGCTCCCACTCTCCACCAATCTTACTTTTGATGAGCGGCGCGTATTTTATGAGCCTTCCAAGGTGATCTCTAGGCAAAAGGACCCGCACATTCACATATGCATCATAGGGGCGCGGCTTGGCCCTTCCGCCACCACGTACGGAAGAAGCCCTAACAAGCATCCATTTTTGCTCCTCCGTGACAGCCTTCACGTCAACCCAAAATCGCGCGACCCGCCACTCCCCACCATCCTCAAATGCCAGAACGTCAGGCAGATATTTTCCCGGAATGTAGCTGGGAAGATCCATATCAATTATTCCGCGGAAATCAAAAGTAAGCAACAGAAATTTTTTAAAGGCAATCTCTGCGAGCTTTCCCCTCAAGACGTGCTCGAGATACTCGCCTAAATACCGTGTTGCTCCTCCCTTATACAGGTCTCTTTTAGCAATAGCCCCTGTAAGATATGTGTAAACGGCAAATCCAAGCGCCTCAGCGTATTCTTCAGACTCTAAATTAATTCTAAAACGTCTAACTCGGCTCACAGTCAAAACCTGTTGACGAGTTCTTTCCAAGCATCACAACCAAATTTCAGAGCCCCTGAGTGCGCCAGAAAATGCTTGCCCTCCGTGAGAGAATCTATTATCGGTTCAACCTCAATGGGTAACGCGCCGGATGGATCAATTTCCCTAACATCCGGATGCGCTCTAGCGGTGGATAATGAGAAAAGGCCCACCCCGTGGCTTATTACTATTCGCTTGTTCTTTCTACCTTTTAAGCTACAACTAATTTGGTGTATAGGCATCGTCAGCTCCCGCTTCTCAATAAAACCCGCCACATAAGCTGGAATTGGCGTGAAATTTGGGGTTTCTTTCCATAGCTCTTCCGCTTGACTATCGCTGAGCTCTCCCAACTGCTTTGCTACAGCGAACAACTTGTCCCTCAGAAAACTTATGTCCTTCAAGAACGCCGAAAAATGCATTCGTGAAATTCCTATTTTAACCAAGACAAATGCATCCGAGTGGTCAAACTGCGCCCCGGGAACGTCTAGCCAGCGTCCATTGAATTTTGTTGTCTTAATGCTTAGGCCTATTTTGGTTGGCCTGAAACCATGCGATATTTGGTCTTTTATTTTTATGTCTGAGGGTAGAAATTCTTCTAATTCTCCCCTTCTCACATCAAGTGCAACTTCAGTGTTCAGCTTTTCCTTTAAGAACTTTTGAAGTGCAATTTCGCCAAGGAAGCCACGGGCTGTGTCAGTCCACACTTGGGCGAAGTCCCTTTGCCGTGCGCCGCCAAAATCCGTAGCGGCAAATTTAGGAGCTAGCCATAACGCTCTTACTAATGCTCTTACATAATCATTCCGATCAAGCCAAATCAGCTGGAACTTGAACCTCTGCTCAAGCCACGCTTCGTAGTCTTTTTCCGTAAGCGAGAATTCTGGTATTTCCAAACCGCTTAAAGCCCCCTGCAAGAGCTGTTGCTCCAATTCCTCAGCAGTACCAACATCACCAATCCCGCTGAGTAGAACATCAGCAACTCTTCCTTTCAGCCAATCACTTGTAGTAACCAAAATTTGACGCTCCCAAGCCTTCCTTTCGAGGATAGAACAGGACTTACATAAAAGAATTTGGTTAGGCTTTATAACTCAGCTAGTACTTTGTAAATGTGTGAGGGCATAGCTTCAGCAATTGTGGTCTGAACTACAACATGCTGTGTGGACAGAGCATCATTGGCGGTTGGGCGGGTAAACGAGCCAAATCGTTGTTCACTAACCCGAACAGAGATAGTTATAAGCCTTCTAATACTTTCTGTTATCAGCGATTAATAGAGTATATCAGGAAATAAAAGTAAATTAAACTTATTTGGTTACATGCCGATAGGGAAAAATATGGAAGTAAAACTTTCCCAACTACTAAAAGACACAGAGACTCTTATAGGGATCGAAGCTATTCTAAATGAATCCTACAACGGTAAACAAAAGACACCCTTACGGTTAAGACTGCGAACTTGTAATAAACATTCACCTAAAATTGAGCGGATAGCACATAAGGGACAATTAAGGATCTTAGCTTTTTCTGATTATAGGACGCAAAGAATCGAGGAGTTATTAAATCTCTTAAAGCACCTCAAAGAAAAGCCTGACCTGATAATTTATGCTGGAGACGATGTAGATAGGTTTGCTCCTTTACGCGAAGAGTTATTCCGTTTTAGTTATAATGACAATAACGAATTGGAGAAAGTTTGGGTTTCAGATGACGGTCGAACTTGGTCCAGTCCTCTTTACGGTTTTATTCTTCGGCTACCTAAAATTGGCGCAGATGAAGACACGGCCAGGAGTAGAATTTATGAAGTAATTAAGTTCATAAACGCACTTTATGACAGATGGCACCAAAATAAGACATTAAGTGAAAAGGATCTTGAAGGGCTACTTGCAGAATGTCCAAGGTTTCAATTGAGGCCGAGGGAATCTGATTTAGGGAGAGTTAAAATAGATATTGTAGATGGCAATATAGAAACTACTATAATAAGTCTAGGTAAAGACATTTCGGGGGGTCTTGTCCCTGATTTCTTTTCATGTTATTTTAATCTTTACAAATTAATTAGAAACTGTGAACCTTCGTCCATCACCGTTAAAAGGGTATGTGAGGATCATGATTATGCTTTCTTCCATATTTCAATGAATTGGCCAAAACACAACATATTTGAGGAATTGGCAAGCTATGCAAAGTATGGATTAGTTGCAATAATAGGCAATGATAATGTAGGTGCTGACAGATTTCGTATTTATGGCAGAAATGTTTACGAAATTCATAACACTTGGATCAATATAGGGCAGCTTCTCATCGTTGGACTTGAAGGGTCTACATGCGGATTAGGCCCTTCCGGCGACTACAGCGAAGGAGGCGTAAGGTTAAGACTTGAATTAGCACGCGAGGTCTCTGAAGACAAGAAGTTGCTAATAGTATCTCACTCGCCTCCAAGAGGGGTGTTGGACAGGGCTATGCGCTTTGGTGACAAGGCCATAGGAAGTCTGGCGCTGAGGGATTTTCTGGAAGAAAGCAACAACGTTGCGCTTGTTGTCTGCGGGCATGTCCACAGATGCGGCGGGAAATATGAAAAAATCAACAACACAACCATCATAAACGTAAGTTCACACGATGACCCGTTTAGTAGGGCAAACATAGCATGGATTATTTTGGATCAAGATGGAGAAGTTAAGGAGATAAAATGGTTGAAGTTGCCTTCGCTTTTAGAAACAATCTTAAGAGAGTATGATGGCGAGGGGAGACTTCTCCACCTTCAAAAAGAAGTTGGGCTTTCCGAAAATGAAACGGCGTTGTTTATGGAAGCCTATTATAAACACGGCAACGGATTACTTGATGACCTTCCAGAGTTGGCTAATATCAAGTATCATTATGGATTTTCGTGGAGCAATATGTTTAGGCTATATGATTATGACGTCAAGGCGCCTGAATCAATAACTAAAGCCGTTTATGAAAACGCGCTTAAAGAAAGTTGCGGTATTGATAAAGTTCACCTGAAGAAAGCATATGCCAAGGTGTTAAGAGAACGAGAAAAAGGAAACATATACTTAATTAGTCCAATTCGAATTCCGGATAAAAACAAGATAGTTATTTTTGACACGGAATACAGCACAACCACAGGTGTTCTTTATGGATTTCTGGATATGGAATCTGGTGAATTCAAGCAGTTCTGGTTTGACGAAAAATCTAAAGCACGAGAATACCTTCGCACCAAACTTAACAAAATTTTTATACATTGGGGCGGTTTAGATAAATCGCTGCTCCAGCAAGAACTTAATTGTCAAGCTTCAACAATCAACTTGTTATATTTTGTTCAAACAAGCCTCGTCGCACCTATATCCTCGGCAAATCTCCGCGAGGTTCACGATGTCTTACATGGCGCAATAGAAAACGAATTTTGGAAACGCTCATTTTATGAGAAAAACGGGGTGGATAAACTGGTATTATGCAATAGAATCCTAAGAGAACCAACTGATGCGGAAGCCCGAGAAGAACTTGCAGCTGCAAATAAAGCAGACATTTTAGCGTTGCAACATATAATCGAAAAAATTAGGCAGCTCAACAGCGGCATTTGCCTTCATCCCTGTAAAGTGGACAAACATGAATCCGTTAAAGAAATGACTCATCCAGTTGTAAACCAAGACATGTTCAACAGCATTGTTCACCGCTTGTATGAAGGTATGGTTAAACGTATTGAAAAGAAACAAAAGTATAAGATTAAAAAAGTTATAACCAGCGGGTTGCCCGGGAGAGAACGGGGATTTTTAACCCTGTTAAAGTTTTACGCAAAGCATCAATATTTAGCAAACAAGGCGACCTAAAAAAGACTAGATTTTACTTAGGTTTGGTTAAGAGGGAGTGGAATTTTCTTAGCGACGGGTTACCAGACGACCTGCGGATGAGAATTGAAACTCTAATCAGGGATATTAGTTCAACTCACACAAAGGAAGAAATGGAAAAATTGGAAATAGACCTACGTTCAATAATAATAGAATATTTGGAAAGAAACATTAAGTTTGATCATCTG
>CALJDG010000061.1 GCA_938023865.1 uncultured archaeon
TCTTCAACAACATAACAGTAAACCTAAGACATAACGGGGGCATGAGATTGAGGAGGAGCGTAGAATGCTGGAACCTAATCTGCGACATGTTCACATACCACCACAATCACCTAAGGAGGTGAACCTTAAGTTGCCACGTCCGTTCTTCCCTCTACAATTCTAGTTTATAAAAGACCTAAAAAATTCTTTAGGGTTAAAGTTCTTATGGGTGAGAAGAGTTTATAACTATGTTATGTTTATAAGACTTAAATGGAAATAATTTGACTGGGATCCTCCTCCAGGGATTTAGAGTGGAATCCGATAAGCGTAAGCCTAAGGCTTTAGTGTTGCTTTCAGGCGGCTTAGATAGTCTACTTGCTACAAAAATAATTTTAGATCAAGGTGTAGACGTTGAAGCCGTTCACTTTGTAACACCCTTCTGTAGGTGCAGCTGCGATTCAATCAGCAAGTTCTCTAAAGCGTTTGGCATAAAGGTTCATGGAATCTTCTTAGGTCAAGAGTTTCTTGATATTATCGCTAATCCACGTTATGGTTATGGAAGCCAAATAAATGCATGCGTAGACTGCCGGATACTCATGTTTAGGAAAGCTAAAGAGTTAGCTGAAAAGATAAGCGCCGACTTTATTGTAACAGGCGAAGTTCTTGATGAGAGACCCTTTTCTCAGAGATTAAGAGCTATGCAGCTTATAGAGGAGGAGGCTGGGCTTAAGGGAAAAGTCCTAAGACCATTATCGGCTAAACTGCTATCCCTAACCGAAGCGGAAAGGAAAGGTTGGGTTAACAGGGAAAGATTATTCGCCATTAGAGGTAGAAGGAGAACGCAGCAGATTGAACTAGCCGCGAAATATGGCATAAAGGATTATCCGAACCCATCGGGCGGATGCCTATTAACAGATCCAGCGTTCGCCCATAAAGTCAGAGATCATCTAAAGCATGAGAGTAAATTAACAATTAAGGATGCAATCCTCTTAATGATTGGACGGCACTTTAGGATTAATGGAGTAAAAGTTATAGTTGGAAGGAATAAAAACGAGAACGATAGGCTCCTGACAATAGCTGAGCAATATCAGATGCCGCACTTAACAGTTAAGGATTATAAGGGGCCAATCACTTTAATTTTGGGTAAGGGGAATCCGAGCATTATAGAGAAGGCTGCCGCAATAACAGTGCGCTATTCAGATGCGCCGAAGAGCATTCCAGTAAGCGTGCTTTACAAGCATGCAGAAGAAAGAGGTGAAATAGCGGTAACAGCTATAGGAGACGAACAAATAAAGCACTTTAGGATATAATTTTAGGGAGATGAATATTTATGAATGCCCAGTTCAATCTAATGGAGAAGATTCAAAAGTTAAAGCGGGAGAAGAGAGCGGTTATATTGGCTCATAACTATCAGCGTCCAGAGATTCAGGACATAGCGGATTTTGTCGGCGACAGCCTAGAACTTTCTCTTTGCGCAGCACAAACAGATGCAAAGATTATAGTTTTCTGCGGTGTCAATTTTATGGCTGAAACCGCCGCTATTCTGAACTTTGATAAAAAGGTTCTAATACCTGACAGGAACGCTCTATGCCCAATGGCTTCAATGCTCCCAGCGGAATTAGTGATGCTTTATAAGCGAAAGTATCCTGAAGCAAAAATTGTTTTATATATAAATAGTTTGGCAGAGGCTAAAGCCTATTGTGACGCTGTATGCACCTCGGCCAATGCTGCTGAAATTGTGAATAGAATGGATTCCGAGGTCGCCCTTTTTGGTCCTGATGTGAACCTAGCGAGATATGCACAGGTGAAAACCGGTAAGAAGATAATACCAATGCCGCGATATAGCTTTTGTCCAGTGCATAAATTATTCAATAAAGATAGTATTATACGCCTAAGACAAGCATATCCGGATGCTGAGGTTATGGCTCATCCAGAATGCGATCCGAGCATTTGGGAAGTAGCAGATTTCGTTGGTAGCACATCAAGGATGTATGGAAGAGCATTAGCATCTAAGGCTAATCGGTTTATAGTTGCAACTGAAGTTGGATTACTGCATAGATTAAAAAAAGATAAGAGTGAGGCAACTTTTGTACCGGCTTATGAAGAGGCTATATGCGTAAACATGAAGCTACATACGCTTGAAAAGGTCTACTTATGCCTAAGAGATGAAAAATATAAAATTAGGCTCCCACCAAAAATAATTTCAAAAGCACGCGAGCCAATAGAATTTATGCTAAAAGTACGTGAAACACAGAGATAAGAAAAGATTAAACTTATCCCATGCCGTTAGCCGATACCTTTTTTACCTATTAATGTATGGTAAAGTAAACATCGTTCTTTATTTATGCCCTGCGGTCTTCTGTATAAATAGACATAGTTCACAGAATCTTAGTGCGATTTTATCCGCATTAATTCTTCCCGAAGCTATTTCACTGGCTATTTCACTCGCAGCCAATTGGATTATAGGTAAGATCTCCTTAAATTCTTCCAGATCTCCGGCTCCACGCTTTAAGCGTAAATATTGGCTTATGGCCGCCTGAGTTGTTCCGAGTTTCTTAGCTACTTCAATTTGCGTTAGACCATATTTTTCGATAAGCTCTTTAGCTATATGGCATCTGAAGATTGGAAGAAAACGACGCCCGATAGACTCACATGGCAAATACATATTACTTCATTAAAATAAATATAACATACTTATAAATAAATTTTCGCGATGAGAACGCTGATTCCGCCAGGGCTTCTTCCGCCGAAGGCTTGATGGTGATAGTCCAGTCCAAGATGGATTAACGCTTGCCTCAGCTATGGAGCCCCTGTCAACCATTAAACTCCGGTCTTCCATCGCATAGCTTTAGAACCTGCCTGAAGAATGATTCAGCCGCAAGCATATTTCTGGATGGGTAGACCCTCATGCACACAACCTCATTCCCATCAACATCTACGGCTGAGAAAACATAGTATTCTAGTCCGTTAGCCTTAACGCATGTCTCATCAACAGCTATTCCTCTCAAACAGG
>CALJDG010000062.1 GCA_938023865.1 uncultured archaeon
GTTGAACCACAAAAGAAAGAGGCTTAGCAAAATCCAAAAGGGCTAGCCGCTATTGGCTGTTTTTCAGCCAAAAATTCATAGAAAATCCTAGAGGGGGGAGGTCATCTTAAGCTGTTTTTCTCAGCCATTTTCTCCATATAGTCAAAATTCTATAGAGAGTACGTTTTTGTTAAGCCAATCAGCAATAGATATGACTTGCTCTGAAAATCTAGGGGGACTATCAATTTTGCAGTTCGTCACCACCAAAAATCGACGGTTACAGCATGCACTTTAAGGCTTCTTCGCCCCGCATTCCGGGCTGAACGCCTGCTCTTTTAGCTTTTGTTGTTGTAGCTTTAACTTCAGCGTTTAAAACGTCCTCGAAGGTTTTCACTCCGCTCACCATGGCGGCAGCCACGTCTAAGCGTTCTGCAGCTTCGATGTTTAGGAAGCCGCACATGACGAAGCCCTTCTCCGCTACAACCAGTACCAGTGGTGGTGAGTCTGGAAGCTCAACCCTAATACCTAAGCAAGTTTTATCGCCAATCTTAACTTGACTCACATTTATCAAGGGTTCACCAACCACAACTCAAAGGTTATGTTGTAATTTTTAAATAAGAATTGCCACACAGAAAAAGCGAAACAATATGCTGACAAAGCTTAAAACCAGAGTGCAGTCAGCCATAAAAACACAAGCCCAAACAGCCAACAAATTAGGCTTAACACCAAACGTTATAAGCGCCATAGGCATAGTCTTAGCCCTATTCTCGGCAATAGCCTACGCTAATGGACGCCAAACCGTAACGTTAGTTGTGGCTGTTTTTCTGCTGCTTCTTTCAGGATACTGCGATATACTGGACGGCGCCTTGGCAAGGCTCTACCAAAAGGCAACATCTTTTGGTGGCTTTTTGGACTCGCTTCTTGATAGATACGCTGACTCGGCAATTTATGTGAGCATAATACTGGGTGGACTGTGCTCGGCGCCGTGGGGGCTTATAGCCCTTATAGGCTCTTTGTTGGTAAGCTATTCCCGTGCCAGAGCTGAAGCAGCGGGAATAAAAATGGAGACTGTTGGCTTGGCTGAAAGAGCTGAACGCATAACCATAATCGCGGTGGCAAGCGTAGCTGAAATATTCTTCGCGGGCATCATAGAAGCTGGCATGATACTGTTGGCTGTGTTCACAAACCTAACAGTGCTGCAGAGAAGCCTATACGCGTATAAAACTTTAAAGAAGAAAGGAGAAGTTAAACCGGAAAGCTAGAACCTTCTGCCAATGCGGAATTTACGCTCTTCTCGGGAGCGAACCTTCACAATGCCATAATGAACAGCGCATGAAACACAGTAGTATTTTGTGTCTACTGGCGCGGAAATGTATGCGCCTTTCTGGCGGAGTTCTTTGGCTAAGGCTGGGTCCACCAGAGAAAGTCTTCGCGTCACTTTTTTGGCTTTATCCCGTGGCACAAGCTCCCCACAGTTGGCACACTGGACAAAACCACTTCTACCCTTGGCGCCCTTCGATCTTCCACGACTCTTCCTCTTATATGGCATAATTTAACCCACAGGCTGTTCTATGCACGATATAGCTATGCACGCCTATATATCTGTTCTTAATTTCAAAATGCAAGCAATGTTAGCCCTAGAATCTATTCTAGGGATAATCTTCCCAGTAGAAGACGTGAAGAGGGTCGTAACGCCTGGACCATGCCCAGAAGTTACACAGTTCGTGTGAACAACTATGCCCACCGAAACCGCGCCTTTCCGATATATTCGCCCATAAGAATGGTCCGCATCCAATATGGCCACCAAGTCGCCAAGCCTCAAATCATCAAGCCCATACTCCTTCCTTGTAGCTTCATCAAAAAGCTGTATGTCATAATCCCCAGAATAAGTTTGATTGGCACCTAAACCAGAACCCATAATCGCCGCCGGAATAACATGCGTAACCGGAACCTCCAGCTTGTCATCCACAGGCTTCGGGTTTAAAGCCTCCAAGAAACGAGGGTCCATATTCATAACCTTAACGCTTGGAAAATCCAGCAGTTTTAAGCCTACGCCGAAAGCCTTCACCAACACTTTGTCGCCTAACATGAGCTTCTCAAGAATTTCTGACTGAAAATCAACAAGCACATGTTCTATCCCGCCATGCTTACCTGTAACAACGCCCTTTGCGCCTTTGACGTCGCCAGAAACCATAACAGCTTCATTTCCAACACATGAAAGCACATTTAGGGCAGTGTTTGCACCACGACCAAAGGTAGGATCATTTTCCTTATTTTCTATGCTTACGCCAGGCTCAACATGGTCTGCTTCCCAGCCACAAGCCGGTTCGCCAACCCTGACGTTGTAGGTTATGCCTCCAACACCTGGCAAAACCATAGGAACCCCTTCAGCTGAAATGTTATATACGCCTCTTCCGTAAATTGGGCTTGCAACCTCGCCCACAACAGAAATCTTAACGAGCTTATCGACATTCGTTCTCAACATGTCTTTCCCTTCTACGGGTAAAGTCAACATCGGGTCTTGGATAATAATTTTCCTTCTGAAAATGATGCAAACCCTTGGAACATAACAAGTTTTAAATGTAGCTTTCTATTTTGATTGAGTGAACGACAAAATGCATAAAACTGGTAGGCGCGAAAATCGATGGCTGAATTGGGTTTGAGGTCAAGAATGCTGGTCAGAGATGTCATGAGCAGCCCAGTGATAACCGTGGAGGAAGAAGCTACAGCAAACCACGTCGCAGAGCTCATGGACAAGCACGGATTAGGATGCATAATAGTAACAAGCAAACAAGGAAAACCCATAGGAATCATAACTGAAAGAGACCTGGTGACTAGGGTTCTCGCAAAAAACGTTAAACCTGACACTCTAAAGGCAAAAGACGTCATGACCACGCCGCTCATAACAATAGAGCCAGACGAAACAATAAGCGAAGCAGCCCGAAAAATGAGCAGACTAAACATTAGAAGGCTGGGCGTAGTTTACAAAGGACAGCTCATCGGGTTACTTTCCAGCAAGGACATACTAGCTGTAATGCCGGAACTTATTGAAACAATACAAGAGAGAGCCCTTATAGAGGGAGAAAACATACCCCAAATAACGATGACCGAAGAGGAGGAAGAGTCCTCTCTGGCTGGATATTGCGACCGATGTAGCGCATGGTCGGACAACCTTAAAGAGGTAGATGGAGAATTCCTCTGTGAAGACTGCAGAGCCGAATTAGAAAAAGAATAAAACGGTTTAAAGGGGAGATTTTTTGCGTGTCAAAGAGGTATTAAACGAAAAGCACCCTTTCATTTATGATGATGAGTCTGCAACAAAAGCCCGCGCCCTTATCCGCGATTTTTCCCTAAGAATATTGCCTGTTACAACTAGAGAAAGAAAACTTTTGGGGATAGTCTCCCGCGGCGCAGTTATGACAATATCCTCCTCTGTTTCGCCAATAAAAGTGAAGGGTATAATGACAAACTCCAAGCATGTTGCTACAATAGAAGATGACGCTTTCCAAACAATTAGGGCGATGTTGCGTGTAGATGAATGGTGTATTCCAGTTATAAACAACCAAACGGAAAACATGTTAAAAGGAGTTTTGGGCTTGGAAAACTTTATAGAAAATATAATAAAAACAAGCCCCGAAAAACTTGCAAAGCCGGTTTCAGAAATAATGTCAACAAATCTTCTAACATGCTCTCCAGAAGCCGAAGTTGACGATGTTTGGCGCCTGATGCAAGACAAATCTATAGCCGGACTTCCGGTTGTAACAAAAAGCAAACTTGTTGGCATCATAACGCAAAAAGACCTTCTGGAAAGTGGAGCACTCATGCCAACATTTGAGTCGCACAAGGGGAGGTTTAAAGCTTCGACTAAAATTTCAGTCGTTATGAAGACAAACATAATAGCTGTGCAGCCATCGGTAAAGGCGATAAGAGTTGCAAAAGTGATGGTTTCAAAAGATATTGGACGAGTCCCAGTAGTTGACGTAGAAGGAAGATTAATAGGCATAGTGGACCGGGAAGACATAGCAAGGCTTATAATTAAATGAGAAGGCAGGAAAATGAGTAGAGAAACTTTTAGAAGGACTTTAAGAGGTAAGGGGCCAGTTTCATTGAAGGGTTCAGCAGCCAAAAAACGCGAAGGCGACATTATGCACATAGCAAAAAGTCCAGTCGTAGTAATGGCCCCAACAACACCCATATACGACGCCGTTAAAATAATGGCAAAGGAAGGGTTCCGCAGAATCCCAATCGCCGACCCCGGCGCAAAAACTTTGGCTGGCATAGTAACAGCCACCGACATAGTTGACTACCTTGGCGGAGGAAAAAAGTTCGAAATAGTCCAGCAGAAGTTTTCAGGAAACATCTTCAAAGCCATAAACGAGCCTATAAAACTCATAATGAACCAAAAAGTTTTCACAGTTAAGACCACAGCTGGAATAAGCGAAGTAATTAAGCTTATGAAGGAGAAGAATGTTGGCGGCTTGCCAGTAGTGGACGAAGAAAACCATGTTAGAGCAATAGTTACAGAAAGAGATATAGCCCGCATGTTTGCAGACAGAATAAGTGGAATAAAAGTTTCACATCTTATGACCGAAAAAGTGATAATCGCACTGCCAAAAACAACAATCTTTGAGGCGGAGAAAACCATGATTGGGGAAGGATTCAGAAGGCTCCCAATAGTTTCAGACGGCAAAATTGTAGGCATAATAACATCCATGGACATAATACGCTTCTTTGGCTCAGGAGAGGTCTTTAAACACCTTAAATCGGGAACAATGACTCAAGTTCTGAACACACCAGCCCTTGAAATAGCAACAAAGGAAGTTGCAACAATCACGCCAGAGACGGATGTTGGACAAGCAGCAAAAATCATGCAAGATAAAAACTTTGGAGCTTTACCCGTCGTTCAACATGAAAAGCTTGTTGGAATAATAACCGAAAGGGACTTCTTCAAAATAATCGAGTAAAATAACTAGGCAATTTTATGCCAAAGGAAGCACTTTGTCTTAAAGTGCCAAAAATCAATGGTGAGAAAGCCGTAACAACAGCTCACAAACTAGGGCTTGTTAACAAAGAACTAGAAGTCCAGAGAGATAATAATTACGTTTACATTCCGTTAGCAAAAAGTCCTTTGCAAAACGAAGCCCACGCCCTCCAAAAACAAGCTATAAAACTCGAAATCACAACATATACTTTTCCAGAAAGAAAGAAGCATCCAAAAACGCCTATTGAATGGCTAGAAAACAAATTGCCACCAAGCTTATTAGCTTGCGTTCCCAGAGCCATGGATATCGTTGGCGACATCGCAATAATTGAAGTTCCACCCGAACTTGAAGCTCACAAAACCGAAATAGGAAATGCAATTTTACAAACCCACAAAAACTTACGAACGGTTCTCGCCAAAGTTGGAGCAATAAAAGGCGAATATCGAACAAGACAATATACGATTATAGCCGGAGTGCCCAAAACAGAAACTATACATAAAGAACACGGATGCCAGTATTACATAGACCTAGCCAAGGTCTATTTCTCGCCGCGCCTATCCCACGAGCACAAGCGCGTGGCATCGATGATTAAAGAGGGCGAAACAGTAATAGACATGTTCGCAGGAGTCGGCCCCTTCTCAATTCTCATAGCACAAACTCACAAACGTGTTAAGGTTTACGCGATAGATGTAAACCCGGAAGCCATAATACTGCTCCAAAAGAATGTCAGGCTAAATAGGGTTGAAGGAAAGGTCCACCCAATTCAAGGCGATGCAAAACAAATTGTTAAACAAAAACTTCGTGGGGTAGCAGATCGCGTTATTATGAACTTGCCAGAAAAATCTATTGAATTTGTCGGAGCTGCGTGTGAAGTGTTAAAACTCGAAGGAGGCATTATACACTTCTACGGTTTCACTACGGTAGAGGAACCCCTAAAAAAATTGGAACAACGGTTCAGGAGAGAAGTTGAAAAGTTTGATAGAAGCGTGACAAAAATTCTTTTTTTGAAAACTGTTCGCGAGACAGCCCCGTACGAGTGGCAAGCTGTAATAGACGCTGAAATCCGCTAAACCTCAACAGATAAGGTTATCTTAACATTCTGTTCTGGGTTTTGAAGTTTCTTCGCGAGGGATCTTGACAAATCGCATGCCGCCTTATTCGCATTAATTGCCAAAGTTCTACCACAAACGTATCCGCTTTTCCTCACAACCATATCCGCTGGATGCGAAAATACTAGCCTGGAGCTTCCAAAAGCCTTCACTATATCAATTAAGCCACCAGCATCTATAAAAATCGTAAGCCTTGCATTTTCCCTGCGGATAAAATTCCGAAACTCCGGTTTTAAGTCCAATAAGCCTTTATCAGCTGAAACCGCAATGATGCAGTCGCCTCTGACAGTTAGCTTCTTCTCTTTCGTTATCTCAAGCGTGGTGGTGTGGGAAGCCCTTATATTTTCATGCCCCCGGGCCATTATAACCTCGACTATTCTCATAAAGTGCCCTTTTTACAGTTCCTTCGCAAGATACAGCGCTGTCTTGGCATTATCATATAGCTTTTCATTATAACCACAGATTCTAAAGCCATTTTTAAAATAGAGGTTTAAGGCTGGAATGTTGTCTATTGCGGTGTCAAACATGAGAACCCTTGCGCCGTTTTCCCTCGCAAATTCCTCAGCGGTCCTCAGAAGAAGGGAGCCTATTCCTCTACGCCTATAATTAGCATCAACCAGAAGGTTTATCACGTAAGCACTTTTATTCCACCTATAAATATGCACTCTTGAAAAGCCAACGATTTTACTATCCTTTTCAGCTACAAAAAATCTGCACTTCTCGTTTGGACTTTCAAAATTGAAAACAGCCTCTAGATTCTCATTTAAGGGCTCCTTGTTTCTCTTAATCAGCTCTACTATTTTTGGCAGGTCGGTCTGTTCTGCTATTCGAATTTTCGGCATTTACTCTAAAACCTCTATCGAATCCACTTTTCCATCGCCGTCCAAGTCAAAGCCCTGAATCACCTTAGCAAAAGTTTCCTCGCCCTTATAATTCCTTAACGTTTTCTCATGGAAGTTAGTCAATGCTAAAACGCACGCCTTGGTGCCAACAGCCTTATTTCCCGCCAAAACGACGACTCGCTTGCTATTATCCCATGGATTAACAATCTTTGCTACAAGCCCAACAGCATCAGCCGTATAAACCTGCCCGGTCTTAGTTGAAACTAGACCACCAAACAAGAAGCCCTGCTCGGACGGCCGCATGTTAAACTTTAAAGGCAGATGCTCATTCAATTCTTGTGTCAAAAGGTTCGTTCCAGGTCCACCCACAAGGATTAAATTGTTCTTCTCTTCCTTCTCAGCTTTAACATCCACATCGAGTTTTACAGCAAAATCTTCTGGCATCCTGGTAAATTGACCAAGGAAAAAAGCGAGATGAGAAGCATAATGACCGTCCCTAGCGCTCGTTCTGAAAGGTCCATGAGGCGTTGGACTACCAACAACAATTTTGCCATCAAAACATCCATTTTTGCGAATAAACTCGTCGAAAAATCTTTGAACTTGCTCGCTGACACCTAATAGTTGAGGTCTTTCAATGGTTTTGTAATCCTTCGGTAGGGATATTCCGAAGGCTGTCCAAGCTGTCGTGTAATATTTGGCTATGGCTCCCTTTTTCATCTCCTGCCTTGCCACCGTTACGGCTCCAGCCTTAATTAACTTCTTTATATGGTAGTAAACCTTTTGCTCATGGACCCCGAGCTCCTTGGCAACTTCTAGCGGGTACATCGCCCTCTCAGAAAGCATAACTAAAATTTTCCAACTCAGCTCATTTAAAATAAGCTTAAGCTTCTGCGGATCGTCGAAAACCTTAATCTCCTTAATCATCTGTATTTTGCCGTCATCATGTATCAGCATTTTACCCATGTTTTTCCATATGCATAAACACACTCCGTTATTAAAATTTTTATTATGGTGGAAAAAGAAATAACAACCAAGCCATAAAAGAAGGGAAGAAATGATTGGCTGCTATGTGACAGGCATAATGCCAAGAACAAAGGAGCTTGTTGAAGCCACAAGAGCTTATGAAAGAAGAAAAATAGACGCACAACAACTGGAAAAAGCTTTCAGAGAAGCCACAATAAAGGCTATACAAGCCCAAGCCTCTGCTGAGCTCAGCTACGTCACAGATGGGATGCTAAAATGGCAAGATCTGCTAAGACCTTTCACCGAAAATCTGGAAGGTTTGAAAACCGGAGCCCTCGCAAGATGGTTTAACAACAACACCTTCTACAGAAAGCCCATCGTTCAAGGCGAAATTCAACATAAAAAGAGCATAGCCACAAAACTAGTCTACATGGAGTACCTGCCGAGTAACATTCCGTGGAAAGTTATACTGCCGGCACCTTACACGTTAACGAAGCTGTCTGAAAACAAGTTTTACAAAAATGAAAGAGAACTAATGTTCAGCTACGCTGAAATCCTAAAGGCCGAGATTAAAGGCCTAGTGGAAAAGGGTTTTAAATATTTTCAGCTAAGCGATCCCGCCCTTGTTTACAACCCGTTAAATGAAAAAATTTCTAAGGACACACTTGCCGATGTAAAAGAAGCCCTAAGAATTACCATAAAGGGTGCAAATGCAAAAACTTGTCTTCAAACTTTTTTCGGCAATTTTTCACAAATTATGCCTGAGGCATTAGATTTTCCTGTTGAAGACTTGGGAATAGACTTATACGAAACAAGTATGGAAGAGCTTAAGGAATACGAATTTGATAAAGGCATTGCCTTCGGGCTGGTGGATGCCAGGAGCTCATTGGTAGAGGATGAAAACGAGCTTGTAGCGGTGGCTAAGGGACTTATCCAATCAATCTATTTATCAAAAATTTTCGACATCTTCATCTGTCCAAACTGCGATTTGGAGTTTCTACCTTGGGAAAGGGCGGAAGAAAAAATTAGAGTTATGAGCCGTGTAGCCAGGCGCCTAAAGGCGGAGTTAGGAATTTATGAATAAACTTTTTCCAACGCAAGAGATTGGAAGCCTAGCAAAACCGACATGGAGGGTTAAGGGATATCGAGGCGAACCCCTATCAGAAAGCGAGATTTTCGAGGCTTTGAGCTGGGGGAAGAGGCTAGGAATAAAGGATATAGACGAACTCGTTAAGATTTTAAGGAATAGGGAAAGAACGCTGAGGGATAGGAGAGCTATTCTTGAGTGGTCGGCAAAGTTTGCCATCCGCTTTTTTGAAAATGCTGGCCTTGACATGCTTTTTGACGGAGAACAATGGCGCTCAGAAATGTACGAACACGTTATCAGAAACATTGAAGGCTTTAAATTTTTGGGTTATGTAAAATCTTTTGACTACAGATACTTCAACAAGGCTGCTTGCATAAGTAAGCCAAAATTTACAAAATCATTCTATGTTGAAGAGTTCATTTTTACACGCAAAAACACAGATAGAGAGGTTAAAGTGCCCTTTACTGGTCCTTACACGCTTGTGGACTGGACATTTAACGAATATTACGAGAAAAAGCTCAGCGGCAAAATCAAGGATTTTAAGCGTAGGAAGCTCGAAGCTCGGAAAGAGTTTCTTTTCGACTTAGTAAAGGAGGTCATAAGATCAGAAATCAACAAACTTATAGATGCCGGAGCAAAATGGATTCAGATAGACGAACCGGCAGCAACCACGAATCCGGCAGCCGAAGAAATGGAGTTGTTTGTAGAAGCCTTTAATGAAACTGTTAGAGGGCTTAATTGCACCTTTAGCCTCCACAACTGCTACAGCAATTATGAGATATTGGCAAAATATGCCCCTGAACTGCGAAACTGCAGCCAACTAGCCCTCGAATTCGCCAACAGAGACAACAGACAAACAGGAATTGGCGAAGTGCGAATAGGCTATAAAGAGCTGAAACTCTTTGAGGATTATGGCTTTAAAGGAAAATATGGTTTAGGCGTCATAGACGTCCACACAGATTTTGTAGAATCGCCGGAACTTGTTAGGGATAGAATACTCAGCGCTACCAAGATCATCAAAGATCCTAGCAGAATATTTGTGAGTACCGATTGCGGATTAAGAACAAGAACATGGGACGTAAGCTTTGCAAAGCTAAAAAACATGGTTCTAGGCGCTGAACTAGCCAGAAAGGTCTTATCATAAACTCAATTATAAAAATTTTGAAAATGTTATTAAAAATTTATTGGAATTGAGCATTTAACCGCGAATAATAAGCAGCTAAAAGCCTAAAAATTATTTTTAGAGCTGAAATTTTTCTCTTAAAAATGCTTATTACTGAAGCGGCCTCCTAACTATGGCGACAAAGAGAATGAACAGAGAGAGCAAACATGTGTGGGATATTCGGCTGTATTTTAAAGGAAGGGGCCGCCGCACCAATAATACATCAAGCCCTTAAAAGGCTTGAATACCGCGGCTACGACTCTGTGGGTGAAGCAACGATCCATGATGGAAAACTTCACATCAAAAAAGACGCTGGGAAAATAGACGAAGTTCACAAAATTCACAATCTCGATGACTTGCCTGGCTCCATAGGCATAGGCCACACAAGATGGGCCACTCATGGGGCGCCTTTAATGATTAACGCGCACCCACACGTTGATTGTAGCGGTCAAATAGCTGTTGTTCATAATGGTATCATAGAAAACTTCGCAGAACTGAAGCTTGAGCTTGAAGGGAAAGGCCACGTTTTCCAATCTAGAACTGATACTGAAGTTATAACCCATCTTATTGAAGAGGCATTTAAAATAAATCCTTCCTTTGGGCTTGTGGATGCCGTTCTTGAAGCTGTGCGAAGGCTTGATGGTTCCTACGCAGTTGCGGTTATTTCACCAAAAGAACCAGACAAAATAATTTGCGCCAGACACGAAAGTCCGCTCGTTGTGGGGTTAGGAGAAAACGCACTTTACTGTGCCTCAGATATACCGGCCTTTTTGCCATTAACCAATAAAGCAGTGATAATTGAAGACGGAGAACTGGCGATACTATCTTCTGAAGGTTTGGAGATCAAAAAAATCGTTGACCTAGGCCAAGTCCTCCGGGAGCCGAAACTCATCGACTGGACTCCGGAAATGGCCATTAAGCAAGGCTATCCCCATTTCATGTTGAAAGAGATACATGAGCAGCCAACATGCTTACGTAACACATTGAGGCTTCAGGAGCATTACCTTGATTTGATGGCAACCTTCCTAGATCGCGCAAAAGAAGTCTTTCTAGTGGCTTGTGGCACATCATATCACGCGTGTTTGGCGGCATCCTACATGTTTTCCAAACTAGCTTATTTAGCCACGTATCCGGTGATAGCCTCAGAATTCGTTGAGCAGCATGGAAAATCAGTTAACATTGACAGTACAATTTTAGCTGTAAGTCAATCAGGTGAGACAGCGGATACGCTTGTCGCTGTCAACGCTGCCCGCCAAAGGGCAGCGACAATTCTCGGACTTACAAATGTTATCGGGTCAACACTAACAAGGGTTTCACGTGTTTACATTAGCCAGCAGTCTGGGCCAGAAATTGGTGTGGCGGCAACCAAAACTTTCACCTCACAACTTTCAGTTCTCGCCCAGCTGGCGCTGAGGCTTGCGAAAAAGAGGGGCAAAATTTCTCAAGATGAAATGGACTTTATAGACGCAAAGCTAAAGAAACTTCCAGACATCGTGGACACAGTAATCACCACACAAGAGGAGAACGTTAAAGCCATAGCGAAAAAGTATAAGGATTCTGAGGTTTTCTTCTTTTTAGGACGAGGCATAAGCACCGCTACGGCTTATGAGGGCAGACTTAAACTTATGGAAATCGCTTATATTCCTTCAATAGCGTTTCCGGCTGGCGAAAGTAAACATGGGCCAATAAGCCTAATCGAAGAAGGATTCCCGGTGATCTTCATATGTCCAAAAGATGAAACGCACAAGATCATCATAGGAAACATTATGGAAATGAAAGCTAGAGGAGCCTCAATAATAGCCCTTATCGAAGAAGGGGACAACGAGGTTAAAAGGCTCGCGGACGATTATGTTGAGGTGCCAAAGGGCATACCAGATGTTTTGTCGCCAATACCATTCGTTATACCACTACAGCTTTTGGCATATTACATGGCTGTTGAAAGGGGATATGACCCGGACAAGCCTAGAAACTTAGCGAAATCCGTAACCGTAAAGTAGTGCATTCAAATTATGATTTGTCATGCAAATCAGTTAAATGCACATTTCGCCTATTTTGGATGGTGCAAAATTTGGAGAGAGACTGGGAACGGCTAATTGAGAGTCTGATAAAGGAGGGTATACTTCGCTCTCCGAAAGTGATTAAGGCAATGCGTAAAGTATCAAGAACAAAGTTTCTTCCAGAAAACATACAGTCCTACAGCGCTGTGGACACCCCTCTTCCAATTGGCTTTGGGCAGACAGTTTCGGCGCCACATAGCTTCGGTTCACGGTCGAGCTAGGCGAGACATGGTTGCGATAATGAATGAAGCCCTCCAATTGGAAGTAGGCAACAAAGTACTAGAAGTTGGGGCAGGTTCAGGTTGGCATGCCGCTACAATAGCCGAAATAGTGGCGCCCAACGAAACGCCTAGAAGCGAGTGGGGTCACGTTTACACAATCGAAATAATCGAAGGTCTTGCGGACTTCGCGAGAAGAAACATCATGAAATCCGGATTCGGAGATCGAGTCACAATAATCTGCGGAGATGGCTCCATGGGATACCCGGAAAAAGCGCCGTACGATAGAATAGTTGTTACAGCGGCTGCCCCAGATATACCAAGACCTCTAATCGAGCAACTAAAAAACGGCGGAATAATGCTCATTCCAGTTGGGAGTATACACTTATTCCAAAGTTTAATTAGGGTTGTGAAGGGAATTGATGGAAAAATCGCACAGGAGAATTTAGGTGGTGTTGCTTTCGTGCCTTTAACTGGACGTTATGGACACAAACTCTAGCTTTTTATCTAAGTTTAAAGTTTTCCTTATACGCCTTTAAGTCTAAGAAACCGTGTCCGCTAATATTCATGCAGATTGCTTTTTCAACCCCGGCTCTCTCAGCTTTTACAGCCTCGTCTATCCCTGCGCGAATAGCGTAGCTGGACTCTGGAGCGGGCAACCATCCCTCGCTTTGAAGGAAAATTCTTGCTGCTTCAAAAATGGCCTTTTCATCTATGGGGTAAGCCACGGCTTTCACTAATCCATGATGCCTTAAAAGGCTTATTATTGGTGCAGCCGCGTGATACCGTAAGCCGTCAGCCTTTATCGGAGGCATTTCAACCTTATGCCCCAAAGTGTAAACTTTCAAGAGTGGCGTATGTTCAGCCACATCGCAAAAATCATAACGATATTCACCTTTAATAAGGTTAGGCGCGGCCTTTGATTGAGCAGCCAAAAACTCGCATTCCCTTTTCCCTTTTAAAACCTCCCCTATGAAAGGTATGGCTATGCCTCCAAAGTTTGAGCCTCCCCCGAGGCAACCGACTATTAAGTCTGGTTTTTCATCTATGAGGTTAAACTGCTTTATGGTTTCTAATCCGATTATAGACTGGTGCATTAGTACATGGTTTAGAACAGAGCCCAGGCAATAAACCACATTTTCATGGGTTTCGGCATACTCCAATCCCTCTGAAATTGCTATTCCCAGCGAACCGGGATGCTCCGGGTTTTTTGAGAGAACCTCTCTGCCTATTTTTGTTTGTTGACTTGGTGAAGCATAGACCTCTGCACCTAGAAGCTTCATTAATGTTCTTCTATCCGTCTTCCAGTCATAAACAGATTTAACCCAAAAAACCACACATTCCAAACCTAAAAGCCGTGCGGCATAAGAAAGGGCTGTTCCCCACTGTCCAGCGCCAGTTTCTGTTGTCAGAGTTGTCTTTCCATCTTTCACAGCGTAGTAGGCTTGAGCCACCGCTGTGTTGGTTTTGTGGGAACCAGTTGGAGATAAGTCCTCTCGCTTATAATAAAGCCTAACTTTCTTAAGCCCCAAATATTTTTCCAATTTTATCGCACGGTAGAGAGGTCTAGGTCTTCCCATGTGAATGTAAAGTTCACGTATTTCTTCAGGAATTGAAATCCAACGCTCACTTGACATCTCCTGCCTTAAACACTCTCTAACCATTGTCTTAGCCAAAAACTTCATGCGTGACGGACCAGTTTTTGGCTCTTTTGGCGGTGGAAGCGGCTCAGGCAAGTCTGGTAAGATGTTATACCATTTTGTCGGAAGTTCGTCCACTGGAAGCGCAATTTGGTTGTGCATTCTCTCATCCCTACGAGAAACTGTTCTATTCAGTGTAAGTTGGATTAAAGATTTCTTTTATCCCGCCTATCCAAACCATCTTTCAAGCGTTGTTTTTCCTTTAAGCTTGGATATCCCCTTCTGCATCTTTTCCAAAGCTTTTCTGACGCGGTCTTCAGAAAAGTCCCTTTCACGGCAGATAAAGTTTACAATTCCTTCAACGTCGGGCTCCCGCCACTCTATCCTATAATTGTCCGTTACTTTTGGATGTAAGAAAATCTCCCTAATTTTCCTCGGTTCAACTGGAAACTCGGCATTCTTGATGTGTGGTAAGGCTTTTTCTAAGCTTCCATGCTCCTTTATAACTTTTAGTGCTGTTTTTGGTCCAAGTCCCTTAATGCCCTCAGGGTTAAAGTCTGTTCCAACTAAAATCCCCACGTCAATTAACTGCTCATGCGTTATTTCGCATTCTTTCAAAACATGCTCAAGCTCTATGACTTCTGGCTCAACTTCTATGTAGATGTTTTTACCTGGAAGTTTCCGCCTTCCGGAAATCGTCACGTTTCTGACGAGGCGTGGCGCGCCGAAAAGTAGGCTATCATAGTCTTGGCTTGCGCAGTAGTCGGCGTCTCCTCGCTTAACCACATGGGCGGCTTGAGCTTCGCCTTCGCTTGGGGCTTGAATCCATGGTATACCCATCAAATCCAAGAGGCGTTTGCTGTCCTCAGCCATGTAATCCTTAAGGCTTGAAGTGACTTGTGCATACATCCGAGCTTCCTCAACCCTGCCTTCCTTTAATGCCAGCTCATACTTTATTAGGGCTTCTTCCTTCGCCTTCATGCGCCTCTTAATTTCAACCTCTTTTAAGGCTGGCGGAACTCCATCAAAAACGTATATGGGTTTGATTCCTAACTCTATGAGGTTGGTTGATCTGTAAAGGAGTCCACTTAAATGGCTTGTGATGCGCCCGCTACTATCCTTTAATGGTGTGCCGTCGGGCTGCCGAATTATGGCTAAAAACTGATAAAGCGCGTTATAAGCGTCTATGGCTACAGATTTTCCACTTAAATCCTCAAGCCTTATGACCGTTTTCGGAACAATGTCTCGAAGGTTTACTCCCAAATGATATCCGCTAAATAGTGCATAGTTTAAAGTGGGATAATAAATTTGCGAATGTTATAATCAGCACATTTTATAAGGAAGCTTGACAATTACAACCATCATCACTGAGGAATGGAAATGGCTGAAAAAACGGTAACAATAGCATTGGTTACGTGTACAAGCTGCGGCAAACCTATCCCACCTGGAGCAGAGGCTACAAAGTTTCTATGCCCAAACTGTGGAGAGATTCTGATTAGGCGTTGCACAAAGTGTCGTAAGTTTGGACGTCAATATAAATGCCCAAAATGCGGTTTTATTGGACCGTAGGAGGCATTTTCAATGGGAAGTGTTGTGATTTCCTATAAAATTTTTCCAACAGACATAACCGTAAATTTTGAGGATCTAAAGAAGAAGATTGAGACTTCTCTTCCAGAATTCGCAACTATATATGGTTTCGGCGAAGAACCTATAGCCTTCGGCTTAAACGCCCTGATTTGTGCCATTAAGATTCCAGAGGACAAATCTGGTGTGCTTGAAGAACTGGAAAAAAGGTTTGAACAGATAAGTGAAATAAGTCAGGTGCAAACAATAATGGTTAGGAGAATAAGTAGATAAGGTTAAACCTTTATATAGAAATTTAACGTGTTTCGAAACAGAGCGCCCAATATTATGGAAGGGTTTTAAGTGAGTGAAGCTCAACTTCGCGTCGGAGATGCAAGGCAAAGAGATGTTGGTAGAGGAATAGCTAGAATAGACCAGAAAACGATGCAGAAGCTTGGCATAAGTGCTGGCGATGTAATAGAAATAGTTGGTAAAAGAACTACATCGGCCATAGCATGGCCAGCCTACAGCGAAGACCAAAACCGCGATATAATACGTATAGACGGGTTCACCCGCAAAAACGCCGGAGTAGCCATAAACGAATACGTCATCGTGAGACCGGCAAAGGTTAAAGAGGCTTTAAATGTTACACTTGCGCCAGTAGACATGCGCCTAAACGTGGATGAAGACTTCACAAACTTTGTTAAAAACCGACTGATGGAAAGAACCCTTGTCGAGGGAGACACAACCCTTGTTATGATGCTCGGCCACGCTATACCCTTTGTTGTTACGAAAACTCGTCCCCACGGCATTGTTAAGGTTACTCCGGAAACCAAACTGACAATTCTTAGCGAGCCGGCCCCTGAAGGGAAAGGAGTGCCAAGAACAACTTACGAGGATATAGGCGGCTTACATGAGGAGATTCAAAGGGTGCGTGAGATGGTCGAGCTTCCGCTTAGGCATCCGGAGCTTTTCCAGAGACTTGGCATAGAACCGCCAAAAGGAGTGTTGCTGCATGGACCTCCTGGCTGCGGTAAGACGTTGCTGGCAAGGGCGGTGGCAAACGAGTCAGAGGCTAACTTCTTCTCTATAAACGGACCAGAAATAATGAGCAAATTCTATGGCGAGTCTGAAGCACGTTTAAGGGAAATTTTCCAACAAGCCCAGCAAAATGCTCCAAGCATAATTTTCATTGACGAGTTAGACGCCATAGCCCCAAAACGGGAAGAGGTAACAGGCGAAGTTGAAAGGCGGGTTGTGGCACAGCTCTTAGCCTTAATGGACGGCTTATCTGGAAGGGGAAACGTCATAGTAATAGGCGCAACAAACAGACCTAATGCCCTCGACCCTGCATTACGTAGACCGGGAAGGTTTGACAGAGAAATCGAGATAGGCGTCCCAGACAAGCAAGGCCGATACGAAATTCTCCAAATTCACACGCGGGGAATGCCGCTGGCCGAAGACGTCGACCTTAAGAAGCTTGCTGAAATGACTCATGGTTATACTGGCGCAGACCTAGCGGCACTTTGTAGAGAGACAGCCATGAAAGCCTTAAGACGATACTTGCCACAGATAAACCTCGAAGAAGAGCGCATACCGCCAGAAGTTCTGGAAAAAATGGAAGTTAAAATGGAAGACTTCTTAAACGCTTACAAGGAAGTTACGCCCACAGCCATGCGTGAAGTGTACGTTGAAGTTCCAGCAGTTCACTGGGAAGACATTGGCGGATTAGAAGAAGTTAAGCAAGAGCTAAGGGAGGCTGTTGAATGGCCTTTAAAGCATCCCGGCATCTTTAAGCGGATGGGGATAAAGCCTCCTAAGGGCATACTGCTCTATGGACCTCCTGGCTGCGGTAAGACGTTGCTGGCAAGGGCGGTGGCAACCGAAAGCGAAGCAAACTTCATAACGATTAAGGGTCCAGAAGTCTTCTCTAAATGGGTCGGCGAATCTGAAAAAGCTATAAGGGAAGTCTTTAGAAAAGCGCGAATGGCAGCACCATCAGTTATATTCTTCGATGAAATTGATTCCCTTGTACCTCGTCGAGGTTTAGGATTTGCAGATAGCGGCGTTACAGAGCGCGTAATAAGCCAGCTTCTAACTGAGATGGACGGCATAGTCACCCTAGAAGACATCGTCGTAATCGCAGCTACAAACAGACCAGACATAGTTGACCCAGCAGTTCTCCGTCCAGGAAGATTTGATAGGCTTATATACGTGCCTGAGCCAGACGAGAAAAGCCGCCTACAAATATTCAAAATCTACACCAAAAACATGCCACTCGCCAAAGACGTAAGCCCTGAAGCTTTGGCAGCCATGACAAAGAACTATTCTGGCGCAGACATTGAAGCCATTTGTAGAGAAGCAGCCATGCAAGCCCTAAGAAGAGACATAAACACAAAAGAGGTTACAATGAAAGACTTTGAAGAGGCTTTGAAGCGCATAGGGCCTTCCATCACGCCAGACATGGAGAAATGGTACAAAAGTTTCATGCAGCAAGTTCGCCAAGTGCAGAAACCGGCAACGCCAGTAGCATAAGAGGAAAACTGCATGCCAACAAAACTATGGAAAACTCAACCCATTTATCATGCACTACTTGAAACCTTGAAAAAAAAAGGCGCCATGACTGACGCGGAGCTTTTCGAATACTTAAGTGAGGAATTCAAGGATATCGGATACAAAGATTTCAACAAGGCCCTCATGCAACTTGAAATCGGCGGAAAAATACGAACAACATCGCTTGTCCGTGGAAAGAAAAGAGTTGAGCTTATAGGCTCTTAACCTAAATTTTTTTAGGTTCTTTCGAAACTTTAAACGTGCAAATAGAATGGAAAACTTTTCAGACGTAATAGTAATTGGAGGTGGCCCATCAGGCTCCTTCAGCGCTTTAAACCTTTCAAAAAAGGGATTTAATGTAAAAGTCTTTGAAGAACATAGTGAAATCGGCGTCCCATGCCACTGCGCTGGGCATATAAGCATCAACGGCCTAAAAGGTATTGGTCTTTATCCGTTACCAGAAAATATTATTGAAAACACGTTTGTCGGAGCAAAAGTTCATTCTCCGAGCGGCGCGGTTTGGACGGTTCGATTATCTAAACCAATAACGTGTACCGTCAACCGCACCTTATTTGATAAACACATTGCAGAGATAGCCCAAGAAGCTGGCGCACAATATAATCTAGGCACAAGAGTTGAATCACTAGTGTTCTCGAAGGGCTTTGTCGAAGGAGTTGTCATCAATCAGCATGGCAAAACATCTATATTTTTTGGCAAGATAGTTCTAGATGCTGAGGGGATATCCGCAAGACTGCTGAAACAAGCATTATTATCCCCGCCAAAAAGCGATAAAATTGTTAGAGGGGTTCAAATTGAGGTTGAAAATGTTAAAGACGTTGAAAAAGATGTGGTTGAGGTTATTCTTGGAAGAAACTATGCGCCGGGATTTTATGCATGGTTAATTCCAAAAAGCGATATGGAAGCAAAAGTTGGTTTGGCGGCCAATACCGGAAATCCAAGAACTCTTCTCCAAAAACTCATGTGCAAACATCCAGCAATCTCTGCAAAATTGCAAACGGCAAAAATAATTAGAGAGTCTTATCACCCAATAACCCTCGGGGGACCAATACCGAAGGCGTACACTAACGGTTTTCTTGTTGTTGGAGATGCAGCCTCTCAAGTGAAACCCACTACTGGGGGCGGAATAATATTAGGTTTAAACTGCGCAAAGATCGCGGCCGATGTTGCCGCGGAGGCTATATATCAAAATAATTTTTCGGCAGATTTTCTTTGCAGTTATCAAAGGAGCTTTATGAAAATGTTTGGATTTGATTTGAAAATAATGCTTAAGGTTAGGGATATGCTGGATAAGCTTCGTGACAAAAAGTTGGACAGCATCATAAGTGTTTGTAAAAAATTACAGTTAAATGATGTATTGAAAGATTTGAAGGAAGTAGATTTTCAAGGGCGAACCCTTCTTAAATTGGCACAGAATTCGAAAACCTTAATGGCACTAACCTTTTTCTTTCTTAATTATCTTTTGGAGAAACCTTAAAACATGATTCTGATAATGTAGCTGTGGCTGAACAATCATGAACGAGTTCTGCTATAAGCAAGTTATAGTTTTTCGTTCAGATTTAAAGCTCAGCAAGGGTAAAGCAGCGGCGCAAGCTGGACATGCAGCCGTGTCTGCTGCCGAGGAGGCCCGCAAACATAGAAAAGAGTGGTGGGAAGCTTGGTTAAATGAGGGGCAATGTAAGGTTGTTGTAAAGGTTAAAAGCGAAGTAGACCTCCTATCGCTTGAGAGACAGGCGAAAGAGATGGCTTTGCCTTGTGCATTAATAGTTGACAGGGGACTGACCGAGATTCCTCCCGGAACGATAACATGTTTGGGGATAGGCCCGGCCCCAACCGATAAAGTTGATAAGATAACCGGGAATCTTCCGCTCTTATAGTTGAGGCTTAGCCGTGCTGGTTTCAAGGCTGGAAAAAAGTATTGGAATAGAGGTTTATAGCACTAATTCCCGTGGTGTTGGAGGCGTTATAAAGCAATCATGTGAAGATTTCATTGTTGAAGAAATGTTAGTGAACGGTTCGAAAGCGGGAGCACTTGTTTCCGGTATACCAAAGCCAATAAAGAAACAGCCTTCAACTCATCGCTATCTGCTTTGCGTTCTAATAAAGCGGAACTGGGACACCTTCCAAGCTCTTGAATCCGTCGCAAAACAGTTACGTATAAGCTTGCAGAAAATCCATATCGCCGGAATTAAAGATGCAAAGGCTCTCACCGCACAACACATAACAATTAGAGACGCCAAGCTTGAAGATATAATAAATGTGGCCATTAAAGACATAGAAATAGTTCCTGTGGGCTATTTTCATACCAAACTATCGCCATACTTCTTATCTGGAAACTCTTTTAAAATAGTGATACGCGCGATAAGCCACACAAAGCCGATTATTCGTCGGAGAATAAAAGAAGTTGTCAAAGAGATTAAAGTGTTAGGTGGAGTGCCAAACTTTTTTGGGCATCAACGTTTTGGTACAATTCGCCCGATAACCCACCTTGTTGGAAAGGCCATTGTTAGAGGTAGCTTTCGCAAGGCAGTAATGCTTTTTCTTGCCAAACCGTATCCCTTTGAGCATCCAGAATCAAGAGCTGCCCGTAAAGAGCTCTACCGCACTCAAGACTTCAAGAAAGCTTTGAAAACTTTTCCTGGACACCTATATTATGAGCGCTTGTTGCTTAAGCATTTAGCGAAGAAACCACATGATTTTAAAGGTGCCTTCAATAGATTGCCAGTAAAACTCCGAAAACTCTTCCCTCAAGCTTATCAAGCCTACCTATTTAACAGATTTTTAAGCAAAAGAATCGCGCTTGGACTTCCCCTAAGCGCTGCAGAAGTTGGAGACCACGTAGTTAAAATTGAGATTACTAGATTGCCAAGCCATAGACTGCATGAAATTGCAAGTCAAACTAAACTTTCCATTATAAACGACGAAATAAAGTCGGGAAAAATGGGCTTAGCAATCCCGCTGATAGGTTTTAGGCAGCGTCTATCAGAAGGTGTTCAAGGCGAAATCGAAAAAAGAATTCTTGAGGAAGAAGGCATAACCCCTGAAAACTTTAAGATTAAAGGTATGCCGGAGTTGAGCCTTAAAGGAGGTTTACGCACCGCCTTAACACCATTGAATGATTTTAAAGTAAAGGAAATATCTAAAGACCTTGCTAACCCTCAAAAATACATGGCGAGGATAAGCTTTACTTTACATCGCGGATCATATGCTACTGCGTTTTTAAGGGAGCTAATGAAATCCCGTAACCCGATAAAGGCTGGATTTTGAAAGATTGGCTATTTACTTTATAACATCTTCAGCTTTCTCTATTAGTTCCATTTTTCTATCAGCTGGCAAAATAACGTTTGCAGCGTATTGATGCCCGTCTGCCATACCAAAACCTTGAGTAGCCTTTTCTAAAAGGTTAACCGCTCCCGGCAGTCTTCCACTATCAATTGATTGTTGCATAGGTTTGGGCACTCGAACAGAAGCCTTCGCAAATTTTTCCTTAAGTTTTCCCCACTTCGGTATATCCGTTGGCACGTTGACAAAGCCAAGTATGTACTTGTTAGGCTTCACTAATCGTGCTTGATAGGATAGGAAGGAGCAGAATTGTCCAACAACCTTTGTTCCCATACCGGCGTACAAATCACCAGCGTCAAACCATTGAATGTGCTCCGTTTCTCTTAACTTCTCACGGAATAGCATTCCTAACAGCTTGCGGTTGACCTCTTTCCGTCTCTCTTCCATAATGTTTATTTTCTTGTCTATTTCTGGGTTTATTCCTTCTAGACACACTCTTATTCCTAGTTCAGGTCCGTTTTCGTAATAGCCAACAGCGCCTAAAATTTGGAGCTTCGAAAACAGAGAGTCGACGTTAACCTTTAACCGTGTGATTTCAAAGCTTTTCCCTTTTTTCTGAACGATTCCGGCCTTTAATGACTCCTCCAAAATAACCTCGTTAACCGCCTTAAAGCCTACAGGGATTTCGCAGCTTCCTACAAGAGCCAAGTAGCCTAAATCTTTGTTTTCAAGGTTCAAAGCCTTCGCAAAAAGGTAACAGCATGTGGCCCCTGAGAAATCTGTTTCGCCTTTAAAGCCAAAATTTTCAAGGTTTAAATCCAAAACCTTAGGGTCTTTAGATACCTTTGGGTCGTGATGGTCTAATATTATAGTTAGGTTTCGCCCCCTATTATACTCGGATATAAGGTCGGCATGTGAAGAGCCTATATCCACATAAAAAATTGTTTGTTCTGTCTTCGAGTGTATATCTTCAATTACTTCTGCGTAAACTTTCTCTAAACATAAAGTCTTTGCCTTTATTCCTTCCCGCTCCAGAGCTTTTTGGGTTATTGCGGCTGAGCATAGGCCATCTGCATCATCGTGGTGGATAATAACAACCTCTTTTGGCATTTTTCTCTTTAAGATTGAGATTGCATTGGTGAGGTAACGGTCAAAATCCTGTAAAGACATTTTCCAGCCTCTAAGCAATAGTCTTCAATAGATCTGAACGTGTTATTATCCCAATAACTTTTTTGCCTTTCGTCACTAAAACCCCTTGTCGTCTCTCAAGTAGTGGACGGATGATGTTTATGCTTGTTTCTTCCGATACTATCGGCAGTGGCGGGTCCATGATATTTTTAACTTTCTCATTTGCAATGTTTGAGCCGAGCCTTCTGATTATACTTTCTTCGGTCACTGTCCCAACAACTTTACGCCCATTCATGACTGGCATTTGAGAGATGGCATGTCTAACCATTATCTCGCTAACCTTCAGCACGTTGTCCTCTGGTCTTGCAAAAAGCACGCCCTTTGTCATCAAGTCTCTACACTTAACCTCTTTTCCTTCGGTTAAGACCTTCAAAATCTTGTTGACAGTCGACAGCCTAGGGTCGACCTTTCCTTGTTCGATTTTTGCAATGTGCGCTTGCGAAACTCCAACGAGTTCCGCTAACTTCTTCTGGGTTAGCTTTGCCTCTATCCGCAGTTTCCTAAGCATAGAGCCCGTTATCATTAAAATATAACCACCAGTTATTCTATATGTAAAGCTGATACAGCAAAATATATATTTCGGTTTTATACATAAACCCGAACTTCACATGCTAGTGGAGGATTAGCTTGCGGAATATAATAGTTGAAAGGTTAAGGCAGACCCCTCTTGAAAAGCAGAGACTGGAAATAGTCGAAAGGAAGGGTTTGGGGCACCCAGACTACATCTGTGACGCTATTATGGAGCAGATATCCCTACGCCTAAGCAAAGAATACATGGAGAAAACTGGCACAATACTTCATCATAATGTGGACAAATCCTTGCTTGTAGCTGGACAATCTGAACTCAGATTTGGGGGAGGCGTTGTAAAGCAACCGATGCTCTTCGTTTTTGGTGATAGAGCAACTACAGAGTTTGATGGCATAAAAATAAATGTTGAAGAAATAGCCATAAACGTTGCAAAGGAATGGTTTAAGAAAAATATGCGCTTTGTAGACCCTGACAAACACGTAAAATATCAAGTGGAACTTAAGCCAGGTTCAGCGGGGTTAGTTGACATTTTCAAGCGGAAGGGGAAAGTTTTAGGAGCTAATGACACATCTGCCGCCGTCGGTTACGCGCCTATGACGCGAACCGAGAAAATAGTGCTAAAAACAGAACAATTCCTGAATTCAAGGGAATTTAAGCAACGCCACCCAGAGTCTGGCGAGGACATAAAGGTTATGGGTTCACGGGACAATAATAATTTAAATTTAACTATCTCGATGGCTTTTGTGGATCGCTTCATAAGCAGCGAGGGAGACTACTTCGAGAAGAAGGTGAAGATTCTTGAGGAAATCAGGAGGTTTGTTACATTAAACGCTGACTTTGAAAAAATAAAAATCCAATTGAACACGCTGGACATGCGCGGCAGGGGAATAGATGGAGTGTATTTAACCGTTTTAGGAACTAGCGCAGACAGTGGAGACTCTGGGCAAGTGGGCAGAGGAAACCGCGTAAACGGTTTGATATCTCTGAATAGGCCGTTCTGTTCTGAGGCTGCTGCTGGCAAAAACCCAGTGAGCCATGTTGGAAAAATATATAACGTTCTCACGTTCAGGGTGGCACAACACGTCCACGAGCAAGTACCAGAACTTGAGGAAGTCTACATATGGCTGTTAAGCGAAATTGGACGCCCAATAGATCAGCCAGCAATTGCCGCAGCACAGGTCGTTATGGCGGAAAACAGTTCGCTGGATAAAGTGAAGAGTAAAATAGAGGCTGTGCTGGAATACGAGCTTGAAAACATCGACAAATTCTGCATTGAACTGGCCGAAGGAAAAATTTCAATATGCTAACCATATCAAAATTTTGACATTAACAATTTTCATGTTTAAAACGCTTAAATTATAATTATTCGAAACTATGCTAAAAGGAGAAGCATCATGATAAAATCTGACGAAAAGCTGCCCATTTCCGAATTCTACAAAGTGATAGACCATATTACAATTTTTAAGAGCGAAAAATGGTGGGAAGCAATAGTAATTTTTGAATCCTTTGGGAGGCGCTCTATTGGCTTGTATCTTTGGCAGAAAAAAGACGGTGTTTGGAAAAGGAAGCATAAGTTTAATGTGAGAAACATAGAGGAGTGGAATAGGCTTAAGGATGCCATAGAAAGGCTCGCTCCAAAGTTATCGCAGAAGTAACCCAATTTAAAGCGGCAAGAAACATTCTAATCTATTCCAGTTACCTGATTAAAAATAAGTTTATAATCTTAAAATTAAATTTTAACTGTGGAAGAAATGGATAGCAAATTTAAAGATGTTTTAGAGAAAATTGTTGGCGAAAAAGTGATAGGCCCGGCTCCAACGTTTTCTGTTTTGCATGTTCTTCGCGCTTTGGAATTGGTTTCCGAGAAACCAGTGGGACGGGGGAAACTTGCAGAAGAGTTAGGGGTAGGAGAGGGTGTTGTGCGTACTATCGTCAGCCGGTTAAAGAGAGCCGGAATTATCTCGACATCTAGGGCAGGATGTCAACTAACTATTAAAGGACTACAACTTTTTAATGAGTATAAAAGAACTTTTGGGAAACGAACTAAATTGGATGGGGCTGGCCTTATGTCAGCGCCATTCAACTCTGCCATATTGGCTAAAAATTGCGGAGACAAGGTTAAATCGGGTATAGAACAGCGGGACGCTGCAGTTAAAGTAGGTGCAAAAGGTGCCACTACTATAATTTTTAAGAGTGGGCGATTAGTTATTCCAGCAGTTTGCGATGATCTTTCAAAGGATTATCCAAAGATTGCCGAGAGGCTAATTACCCTTTTACAGCCAGAGGAAAATGATGTTATTGTGGTCGCCGGCGCTGACTCTTTGGAATTGGCTGAATATGGAGCCGCGGCTGCGGCATGGACGCTTTTTGAAGATTGTTAGTGTGTGTATTTGTCTCCTCCTGCCAATATGCGCTCCAAAGCCATATTAAAGTTGATCATCCCTTCATTCGTTTTTGCCGAGACTGGAATAAGAAGGAATTTTAAACCAAGCTGATAAATAGCCTTCATCATGTTTCTGCTTAGGAGGCGCTTTGTTCCTTCAAGCTTTTGTTCGATGGCTGCCTCTAAGGCTTTTGGGTCTGCCGACCAGTCTACAATTTTGTTAACGTCCTCCTCTGAAAGCAAGTCGCATTTTGAAAGTACATG
This sequence comes from uncultured archaeon, assembly GCA_938023865.1. Classification (GTDB taxonomy): domain Archaea; phylum Thermoproteota; class Bathyarchaeia; order Bathyarchaeales; family Bathycorpusculaceae; genus JAGTQI01. The sequence goes on from CALJDG010000062.1 coordinate 25,820, forward strand.
TATTTGGGGTAGTAGAAAGCGATTGAAGACAGCGGCTGAGAGGAACAAATTGGAAACATAATTTAACGGGTTCAGCGAGAAGACGGCGTCAAAGAGATAAACTATGGCTTTTGGCTCTTTCGTTAGTTCGCTGGCTATGTAAGGTCCACTTGCCCTAAAGGCAAAAAGTTCCATCTGTCCGGGCGTATCTACTAAAACTATGTCTGATTTTAAATCCTCCACGTCCTTTGAAATATTTTCAATCTCATCAGCAAGAAGATCAGCAGCCATTATTAACGCGCCATTGGGTCCCAAACCGTACTCTTCCATAATTTTGTCTACGCTTATATAGTCGCGGGCGTCTACGTCAGGCGAATAAGGCAGAGTTAAGGCTCCTGGGTCTAAATTCACTATGGCGACGTCTTGTTTTGACAGCTTCAACCATTCGCTGAAGGATGCTGTTAGAAGAGACTTTCCAGAGCCGGCTGTTCCAATAATGAACACAATAAACATTTCGCCCACTTATTGTGCCAATTTACTTCAATAACTCGTGTTCGATGGTAAAAGCTTTTTCTGCAATGTTGGAATTTCTTGGAGTTTTTAAATTCCCATATCTTGACACCTTTGACTCGAAATTAGAGATATTATGATGCCTATACAGACAATTGCTATGATAATTATTAGGAGTGTAATAAAGTAGATTGGTAGAACTGTTACGGTTACTATTGGGCTATCCGATCCAGCATAATTATCGTTTCCAGACCAGCTTACACGAATATAACATGTGCCCGCATGGTTAAGGCTTAGGACACATGTGAATTGACCATCGAAATTCGTGTTTGTTATATTTGCTACTGTCCATAAAGAACTGCCCATTTTAATAAAAACCGTTATTTTTGCGTCTGGCAATTTTGGCATAAGTTGTCCAGAAAGAGTTATTGTGTTTCCTTGCATGATTAAAGACGATGAAACAGTTAAGGATAGTGTTGAATATTCCAATGTCGAGTAGCTTGCAGATATTTGACCTGGTGACCACTGTTCACATTTTTCAAGCGTGACAACTATGGGATTTTCACCAATTAGGTCTTGCGGGCATTCCCCAACCTTCCATCCCGCCCTCCAATCTCCACCCGTGCATTCTGCAATGTAATACCTGATGCCATTATAGTCCACATAATAAATTGTCCTTGCATGGCGTGGCGGAGTTGGAAGGTTAACACCAACGTTCATGTGCGCCTTATCTTTATAGTACAGGAGAACAACGTTGAGACCTCCAGCCTTCATTATTGAAGCTGCCAAGTAGCTAAGTAAGTCGCAATCGCCCTTGTTCTCCACTATTGTTTCTATTGGGTATTTGGCTGTTACTGTTACCTCGTAAGGTATTTGATGGGTAATCATTAAAACTCCGTTTGCAAAATCTTCATGATCGCCCTGATAGATTTCCCAAAGTTTTTCCGCAATTGGCTTCAGCGCTTGTGGCGTGACAAATTTTGGTAAATCTTCTTCTGAAACTTGCTTATGACTCCGCTCAACATAATATTCGTAAAGTGATCGTGTAACCACAACATTCAACTTGTACTGCCTTGTGCCGTTTGGACGATCTGTAAGATTATATGTGCGAGTATAATTTTCCGATATGCATGAAGGAATCGTGCAGTAAAATGCTGAAAGAATAAGTAGCGCCATAAAGGCTTTTGAAAGTTTTTTCATTCTTCTCGATAATTATTGGTAGGGACTCTTTTATTGATTTTATGAAGTAATGATTAATTAATAAGGTGTATAATGGTTGCTTCGGAGAACCCGGATTTTCAATCATCTACACACATTGAATCAGCGTCTAGCCTGCCCATCATCGCAACCAGTAAACTCTAACTACTATTCCCTAAGTTTAACTTTTCCACCTTTCTCCCTTATTAGGTCTGAAAGCTGAATTATGGCTTTTCCAATTCGGTCCTTGGCGGTTTCAGAGTCCTTAGCTGTTGTTGACAAGTGGATTTCAAGGTGGGGTTTTTTCTCGGCTCCTCTTGGATGGGATTTTATGTAAACATATGGGTTGTTACGCATTGCAATATCAATTAATGGGGCTAGAGCCGACTCCATTATATTGTCCGCGTATATGCTAGTTTCAAAAAATGTTACATCCCCAGCCTCTTTCCTGAGCATGCAAACGACATAATTATCGAAAATGGCTTCCATTTCGGACGGAACGCCAGGAAGAGCAACTAAATCCGTACCGCCTATTCTAACTAAAACTCCCGGTGCTGTGCCAACGGGGTTGGGCAGTGGTTCTGATCCTTCTGGAAGTTTTGCCATTTTGACCCTATGTGGCGTCATTTCAACAGCATTAATCTTTCCAGCCTTGGCATACTCCTCATACTTTTCCTTAACCATTTTTAGGGCTTTTTCGTTAAGCTCTAGCTTGCGGTTTATGGCTTTTGCGATTCCCTCTAATGTTTTGTCGTCGAAGGTTGGCCCTAAACCGCCTGTCGTAATTATGAAGCGGGGTTTCCGCTCTAATGCTTCGCGTGTAGCAAGAGCGATTTCATCAACATCATCGCCAACAACAGTTATCCTTGTAACAGTTATTCCTAATGATGTTGAACGTTTGGCAAGCCATTGAGCGTTTGTGTTTAACGTTTTTCCGATCAATAGTTCGTTACCAACGCAAATAATCTCCATCTGCACGCTCATATTTGCGCCTCTTTCAAGCATAATTTTAGGATATGTTTCATTCTTTTATGCTGTTTGCTAAAAAGCTTTAGTGCAAGGAATTTTTGCATTTTATTTCTTTTTGCTACTTAGCCACCATTTCAAGTATTCCTTTCTTCTCTTCTCCTTCTCATCGTCTTCGCTCTCAATTGGAGGCCTCAATTTTTCTCTCAATTCTATCAGTTCTTGTTGTGTTACTGATAGTCCACAGCTTTTGCAGACGTAATGTTTGGTGGCTATTATGTAGCGCATCTCGCCACCACACTCTGGGCAGTATGGCATTTCAGTCACTTTCTGCTTAAGGTAGAGACAGGCCTTAAGAAATAGCTTTCTGTCAAGATGACAAACAGATAATTAATATTCTTTTACATTTAATGGATTTTTCTCAAATAATAAATATTTGGCGCCTAAATTCTTTTCTCGCCTTAATTTGAAGTGAAGTCTTTCTAATTGGAAATTGGTGTTGTAAGATGTCGATTGGAAAGTCGATGAGGAAAGTCGCCCATACTATAGTCACCAATATAGCTTTTTTGAAGGAAAAATTCAATGTGCTAATTATATGTGGCCTTCATAACAAGACTTTGGCTGAATATATCACAATGGAATCTTATGCTTTAGGGGCATATCCATATTTGTGGGTGTTTGATGAGAAATTCATGTTAAAACACGCAAAAATTTTGTCGGAAAACGTGATCAGCGTTCTTCCTAAACATGTGCATTCTCTTTTGGTGAATTCTGATCTGATTATCTGGCTTAGTCAGTTTGGTAAATTTAAAAAGTATCCAACAAATGTTGAAAAGGCGATGATTTCATTCTGGGACAATGTCTATGAGGCCATAAGGTCAAAACCTAATTTGTATGTGAATTTGCTGTCCCCTGAATCTATAAAAATTATAGGAATAGACTATGCGCGATATCTCCAATCGTTCATAAAGGCTGTTAGTATCGATTACGGGAAACTTCGAAAAATTGGAAACTTCATAGCATCTAAACTTCATGGTAAGAGATTGGTTCATGTTTATGACACTAACGGCACAAATTTAACTTTTAACATTGATAACCGGCATGTTGGAATAGAGGTTGGAACTTTGGAAGATTGTTTCTCAAGCGGAAAGGAATGTGATGTAGAAGTTCCCGGAGGAGAGGTGTATGTTGCCCCTATGGAAACTTCTGCAAACGGTGTGCTTGTTGTGGAAGAGTTTAGAGATTACAACATTCAAAATCTTGAGCTCCACTTTAGAGAGGGAAGGGTTGTGAGCTTTAAAGCTGAAAGAGGGATCAATACTTTTAGAAACTTGTTGGATAACTTTTAGAAACTTGTTGGATAATGCTGAGGGGGACAAGGATCGGATAGCTGAATTTGGTATTGGAATAAATTATGGTATGAAGTTTACTGGTTACAGAATGTTCGATGAGAAAGCCCTTGGCACAGCTCACATAGCCATTGGAAGCAACATTCACCTAGGCGGAGTGAACAAAGCGTCAATACACTGGGATTTCGTTTTATATAAGCCGAACATAGACGTGGACGACGTACAATTAATGCGAAAAGGGAGAATCCTAAACAAATAAAAAGCAAGGAAACAATTGCTGCAGTAAATTGATTCATGTTATAAAGTTTACTAATCCAGCTTCTTTCGCGAGTTTAATGGCCCTATCCATTTCATCTCTTATAAGTCTTCTTCGCAGCTCTGGAATTTCATATGCCCGCCACTCTGGTCTATATTGAAACATGACGTTCACTCTTGTTTCTCTGCCTAGGTTTTGGGCTATCCAGTTCAGTATGGGCTTTGTGCAGCATTCAAGATGGTTGGGCAAGACTAGAACACGTATTATAAGTTCGCCATACTCCTTGGCAACCAAATGATTCTGAGTGCACTCTCTCCAATAGTTTGGGGCTTCCGAGATTCTCTCGGCACAGTCTCCTGGTCCATACTTAAAGTCGAGGAGATAAACGTCTGCAAAGCCAGCTAGAAGCTGGGCTGTTTCTTGGCTGTAATACGTATTTGAGTTCCAAACAACTGGTATGTTCACACTCACATGCTTGAATGTTTCAAGCCACTGTTCCAGCCATGGTGTTGGCTCTCCGCCTACAAGGTTTGCGTTTCTACATCCACCTTTTCGTAAGTCTTCAACTTCATCTGCCAACTTTTCGGGCTTGTACGGTACTCCATTTTCAATCCATTGGGATATTGTCCAGTTTTGGCAGTGCTTGCAGCGCATTGTGCATCCCATGGTGAATATAGTTCCGGATGGTACAAGCTCTGGTTCTTCTCCCATATGTTCGAAAATGCTTGAAACGGTTATGGCGTTTCCACATTTGCAGAAGCCTCGCTCACCTTCAAGCCTATTCACTCCACACCGTCGAACGCAGAAGTGACATTTTTTAAGCATGCGCCTAGCAATTGCAATTTTTAGGTCTAGGTAGGATTTTTCGGGGCTCGGTGTTTCATTCAAATTTTTCTTTTTTAAATCGATTTCCCTTTCAAGTTCACAGAATTGCTTTGTTGTTTCTCCGTGAAACTGCCATAGTTTCTCTAATGTGGCGTCTTCTCCGAAGTCGGCTGGAAGCTTTTTGGCTATCAGAAACTTTGCTGGCTTTTCATTTTGCATTACAGCGAAATACCTAGCCAGACTCTTCCTCGCCATCTTGTCATTCAACACGGCTAAGGCGTCTGGTCGAACAATTCTCCACATTACTGTTCAACCAAAAATTAAGGGCAAGCGCCATTAAAAAAGTGCATATGGATAAGCATAGCCGCTTGCATGTAGTTTACCTTTAATTGGGATTTCTCGTCCACATACTGGGCATCGCATGTCTTTAGTTAAATTCCATTTTGTAATTTCGAAGCTGAAGCGTTTAATTAGGAGCTCATTGCATCCTGGACAATAAGTGTTTTCGGCTGGATGCCCTGGAACATTTCCGATGTAAACGTAGTTTAAGCCGGCGCTTTTGGCTGCAGCGTAAGCCTTCTCTAGAGTTTCTATGGGAGTTGAGGGTATATTCGTAAGCTTATAGTCTGGATGGAAACGTAACAGGTGGAAAGGGGTGTCCTCTCCAAGATTCTTCTTTATCCACGTCGCCAGCTCCCTTATTTTTTCGATAGAATCCCCTATTTTTGGCACAACCAAATTCGTAATCTCGACGTGGATGCCATTTCTCTTCATCTCCTTTAAAGACTCGTAAATAGGCTCAACCGTTGGGACTGCTGAAAAGGTTTTGTAAAATTCAGGGTCTCCTCCACCCTTAAAATCTACGGTGGCAGCGTCAAGATATGGCGCTATCGTTTTAATCGCTTCAGGCGTCATGTATCCATTTGTAACAAAAGTGTTGAAGAATCCAACTTGATGTGAGAGTTTAGCTGTTTCGTATGCGTATTCAAAAAATATTGTTGGTTCGGTGTACGTGTAGCTTATTCCTTGGCATCCGTTGTCTCTCGTGGCCTTAACTACATCTTCCGGCGGAAAATCTCTTCCGGCGATTTTCTTTTCTTGGCTTATCATCCAATTGTCGCAGAATTGGCATCGGAAGTTGCAGCCGATAGTTGCAATAGACATGACGGATGATCCTGGATTAAAATGTGAAAGTGGTTTCTTGCCGATTGGGTCGACACATGCGGATATGGCTTTCCCGTAAACAAGCGAGTATAGGATACCTTCATCATTCTTTCTCACGAGGCAGAAGCCTGTTCCACCGTTGTTTATTGTACATCTCCTACCGCATAAATTACATTTAACCTTCTTATTTTCAAGCTTCTCGTATAACATTGCTTCCCGCATTTTTATTTCTCCTTCACGTGAAAACCGTTATTGTTGAAGCCTATTCTCAAAGCTTTGTAGGCGGCTTTAAAACCCCTTTTATGTCCGTTGGACGCTATTAATCCGGCTTCTCGAAGCTTTTTCAGGTGAAAAGATATTGTGGTGGCTGAAACAGGTTTTTGGAGAATTTTCTCTATTTCGCTGATTGTTTTTGCTTCTGGGTATGATTGTAGAAGGTATTTAAGTATCTTTGTTCTTGTTGGGTCGCTTAGGGCTTCGCATATTTTGTGACCATTAATTTGTTCTGTCAAATTTTCACCACTATTTTAATATAAAAATACAAAAATCAAATTTAAGCCTTTTCAAATTTCAGTAAACAACCTAACAAACTGCTAGCTCAATTGAGTTTGTTTAACTTCAAAAACGAGGGGCGGAGTCAGCGTTTTAACATCCAATTTTACGTTTAGTAAACCTTCTAAAAATCCTTCCCAAATTTCAGGTTCACTTATGAATGGAGCTTTTATTAAAAGGTACTTGTCTTTTAAGTAAAAGTCTCCAAATCCTTGGATTCTTAGGCGTTTGAAGACTTCTTGCCATTTTTCCGGGTTTGAAGTTTGTATGCCTAACGTGGCCTCCATGGAAACTTTTGTCGCTTCTCCCATTTTGCGTCCAATTTCTTTCCATTTTTCTTTTGGAATGTTTTGGATTAGTATGTTTACTAGTTCTATATTTAGGAATGCTATGCGGCTTATCCCACAATAATATTCGCCAGGAAAACGCCAATCGTAAATCATCATGCTTCTGTAGACGTCTAGCATTTTAGAGATGAGGGGTTTTATTCCGGGTTCTTTTCCTTCCTTGATTAGGTTGTCGATAAATTCTCGTTCTTCTTTTTCAAGAATTATTGTTGTTCTTTTTGCTGAGCTTTTATTTTTATTCAGGATTTTTTCTAGGCGTTCATCTTTTTTGCTTTGCATATTAATATATCTTTAGGCATACCTTATATGTTTTGTTTCGTAATGATAAATAACTACAACCGAACCGCTTTTTAACAACTTGCACGACATAATTTATTGCCGATGAAGAAGGATTATTCTGATTAGATGATGCTCCCTGGGGTATCTGAGGCGTAAACTTCTAAGAAATTACTTTTTTCCTAATAAGAAACAACATAAGCGCCAAGCCTGCTAAAAATACAATGAAGCCTGAAGCCAGTGAGATAGCATAGTTTAAGTCTAAGGCTCTGAAAAGCACTAGAACTACGTAGGGTCCACCGAACGTTAAGAGGGCGGCAAGTATTGTGAGCGAAACTCGCCAGAATCTTGAATTCAGATTAAACACTGTGGTCTTTCTTTCCTTGCCTTCTCTTTTATCTTCGTTCATACTTGTACCCTTCAACAATGGGAGTGTACAGCAAGCATTTACGATTAATTTCCTTATAACCCTTCCTTAACCTCGTTTCCTAGAGCTTTCGTTAAGAATTTGAAAACTGAGAATCCCGCTCCACGATCAGCCTTTAAGCCTGTTGTAGCTCCTAGGAGGCATATGCCATCTAGGCCTTGTTCTTTTGCCATTCCGAGTATGAGTCCAGTTGCCCCCGCGATTCTTCCTTTGCTGTATAGTATGGCACCTTTCTCCATAAACTCCATTGCAAGCCTAGGGGAGGTGGCGGCGACATAAACTTGTGATGATGTATTTTCGGTTGATGGTATTCCTCCCATCGTTATTAGTAGGCTGCAGTTATGTTTGATGGCGAAATTTAATATTTCGCCACACAGTTCGTAGTGGGCGACAACGTCCTCAAAGGAAGGCTGAGTATCGCCTGTCATTATTATGAAGTCGTTTTTTTCCATGGGCGCCGCGTAGAACTCATATTTTGGCAAGCGGCAAATGCCGCTCGAATCAACAGATAC
>CALJDG010000063.1 GCA_938023865.1 uncultured archaeon
CCTCCTCCTTCAATTTTTAGAATTTGCACCGTACACATTGTTGTTTGACCAGCATATACGGTTATTCCCTGCTCTGTTTTTGGCCGGTATCCATCCTTGCTTACACGAATATCGTAGCTGCCTGCCAAAACGCCTTCAAAAACAACGCGCCCTTGATTGTCGGTTGTGCGTGTTATTGGGTTTATGCTGCTTGGCTTTAAAATCAAGGTTACAAGCGCTCCATTTACAGGGTTGCCATCTAAGTCTTCAACATGAACTTCAAGTTTTCCGGCTTCTGCGGGGCTTACTGTAACTTTAACTTTTCCCAGCGCACTCGGCCATCCTAGTTTAGAAGCGTTTATAGATATTGTGCAAACAGTCTTTAGAATCACCGTTGGGGCCGTGAATGCACATAAGTACAATCCGTTTCTTTCATCTTTTACAGAGGAGAAGTTTCCGCCTATATCTGAAGAAAGTTTAATTGTAGCGCCCAGCACTGGGCCTAGGTCATATGAAACGTTTATCCTCAACATTGTTTGTTCGCCTGATACAATTTTATCTGGATTCGCTACGGCTGAAACTTTCATTGTAAATTGTTCCGTAGCGTAGGTTGTCATTGTTGCCTTTGCTGTTGTATAACCTGGAGTTTGAGCTGTAATGTCTGTTTTACCCCCAGTACACGTTGAATAGAACTTGGCTACGGCGAATGTTTCGCCGAACGGAATGATTAATTGGGGGTCAACATCACCTACTTCTGGCTTTGAAGAGAATAACCCAACTGTTACGTTGCCAACAGGGTCTCTAGCGGGTGTTCCAGAAGAGTCTTGGAGCTGAACAATAATGGCTTCGTAAGGTTGCCCATCAGCTGGCAAAGCAGACGGAACACAGAAAACTGCAAGTTTAGAAGGAACAGGCCCAACAGTGGTTACTGACGCCTTGCCAATTTCATAGTCTGTGGCCGCCGCTGTTATCTCTGTTGAGCCTGATTTATACGTTGAATAAAACTTTGCTATGCAGTGTGTTTCACCTTTATTTATTACAATTTTTGAGTCAACGTTTCCAGTATCCAAATTAGATGATGATAAATCAACTTCTAAGTCATTTACAGCCCGTGATATCTTACCTTTAGAGTCCTGAAGTTGCACAGCTATCATGTCATAGGCTAAGCCTTCGGCCGGAACCTTCGGCGGACCAACATACACTTTCAATCTTGCAGGAGCCTCGCCAACCAACTCCGTTTTAACGGCTGTTTGCCCCATGGTGTAGCCGGGAGCCATCGCCGTTATCGTGGTTGAGCCAGCCACATTTGTTGTTTGGAATGTTACCTTTGAATAAGTGTCTCCAGCCTTTATAGTTACATTTGCTGGAACTGTTCCAACTTTAATGTTTGAGGATGACAGTGTGACGGTTACGTCTCCAATGGGAGCCTTGGCAGGGACCCCAGACGCATCTTGAAGCTGAACAATAATGGCTTCGTAGGTTCCTCCGTCAGCTGGAAGAACAGGCGGTAAACAATAAACCGCAAGTTTAGACGGAATAGGGCCAACGGTAGTCACCGACGCCTGAACAGTTGCAAACCCAGGAGCCGTAGCCGTAATGGTTGTAGTGCCTGGCGTATAAGTCGAGTAAAACTTGGCAATTGTATATGACGAACGCTTGGGTATGACAACTATAGGATCCACAGAACCAACATAAATATTAGAAGAAGACAAATATGCGGTTACATTCTCCACAGCCTTCACCGGGTTATTCTGCGAATCCACCAGCTGCACAAAAATACATTCATAGGCCCTTTTATCGGCAAGAACCTTCGCAGGACCAACATAAACTTTCAGTTTTAAAGCCTGCGAACCTTGCGCATACACGTTAAAGTCAAATAAGATTATACTTTGAACAACTAGAATAAAAAGCGACATACGGACCATAAAGTATAGGAGTTTTGACATTTTCGTTCCCGGATAAAGTATTTATTCAGTAATTTATATTATTTATGCATATTCAGTACATTATATCAACTATTAATACATAATACAAGAATATTTAATTTGCCAACTCACATCTAATTATTTACAATATCCAAAATTAGCATAATTTAATAAAGCTCTCGTTTTCTATTCGATATATTAACTGTTCCAGAGTCCGAAGGTATTTTAAGGGTGAGGGTGATGCTTTCCATGGGAATTATTGGCCGCTTAATGGCCAATCTTCCACTTCCACTACATATATGCTGAAGTCATAGGGTTGCGGTCCTTCTAGAGTTCCTCCATTAGGATTGAGAAGTACACAGCCTTCCAATAACTGTTTATTGTTATTGCAAGTGAAACTTAACTCGATTGTTATATTATGGCACTTGCCAGCTTCCGGCTTAATCCAGGTTGTCTGTCCCATTAATGATAGGCGCCAAGTTAATAATGCTTAAAAATTGGAAACTTATATTGACAGTCGACCAACCTCCCGGATTATTAGGTGTGTTTAAAGTTGGATTAGATGGGTTCATATAGTATGGTGTGAATCTTAAATCCGCTGGACAAGCATACTTTCCATTCCTTGTTCTCCATGCAGGTGAGATAGATATAGGTTCCCAAACCAACAGGTTAAAGTGGGGGTTGTAATAGGCTGAAACGTAAATATTATCATTGGCGTTATAACAGTCAGTCTCACTTAACTTGTGTTGCTACTTGCGGGCTATTCAATTTGGTATATTCCACGGCCTAAATACTCCAAGTTAAGGATCTCACCTCTAACCCAATTATTTGAAATATCAGCTTTTATTACTACGTAATTTGGTGCTAGATTCTGCACTGGATTATAGTTGTCTGGAACTGTGAATCTTGGTAATGTGCTATTATTGTTTGTCAGTTATGTGGTGAAAGCATAAGCCAGACCATCATGGATAATATCAACCCTCATCCTAGGATACTCAATAATCCCCTAGACTACGACAAACTATAACAGGCTGATCACATCTGGCTATACACAACAATTATTTAAGCCATTCCAATTAACTAGAATTTAAAAAGTAAAAACATTGGCGGGCTCCCGCACTCAAGATCCCAATCACTTTTCAGCGGGGCCAGAATCGTCATCGCCCACCATACAAAAGTGAAACGTATAACTAAAATAAAAAGTTATAGCTGAAGCCCCTATTGGCTATTGAAAGAATATGCTTAAGCATATTAAAGTTGTGCCGATAGCCGCTGAAAGTTTAGGCGTTCGCTCAATGTGCACGTATGTGGAAACTTCAGACGTTAAAGTATTATTGGATGCTGGGGTTTCACTATGCCCAAACCGTTACGGCCTGCCTCCTCATCCGCTAGAATATAAAGCCATAATTGAGTCAAGGAGGAGAATAGCTGAGGCCGCTCGAGCAGCCGATATAGTGACGGTTAGCCACTATCATTTTGATCATCACACACCCTCTTTTGAGGATTGGCTCTGCAACTGGACAGAGGCTGGAGAAACAGCAAGACAAATTTACCAAGGAAAAACTGTCTTAATCAAAAATCCAAAGGAGATGATTAACTTCAGCCAAAGGCGCAGAAGTTGGGTTTTCCAGAAAACGGGCGGAAAAGAAGCTAAACAAATAATAATAGCTGATGGAAGAAGCTTCACCTTTGGAAAAACTGTAATAAAATTTTCAGAGCCGGTTTTTCACGGCCAAGAAGACTCTGCCTTAGGCTGGGTTCTAATGACAACAATAGAATTTAAAAACGAGAAGTTCCTACTAGCTCCAGATGTACAAGGCCCTATATCCGCAAAAACGTTACAGCTAATAATTAAGGAAAAGCCCCAGCTGCTTCTGATCGGCGGGCCACCTCTTTATTTGTCGAACTTTAGGGTTGACGAGAAACTGGTTAGATTAGCATTAGAAAATCTCAGAAAAATCGTTGATGTCGTGCCATGCACAATTCTCGAGCATCACATTTTAAGGGATGAACAGTGGCGTGAAAAAACAAAAGAAGTTCTTGAAAAAGCTCAAAGAGTCAGTAACAAGGTTTTAACATCCGCTGAATTTTTAGGCCGAGAAAACCTTTTTCTTGAAGCAAAGAGAAAAGTGCTTTTTGTTAATTATCCGCCTTCCAAGGAATTTGAAAAATGGGCACGTCAAAGTGTGGAAGCCAAAAAGAAGACTAAACCGCCTGTTTAGGTTTGTCTGCTTATTATAGAGCTTTCGTAAACTATTCTCTTTTGATCTTCTTTT
>CALJDG010000064.1 GCA_938023865.1 uncultured archaeon
GAAGAAGCCGTTAGAAAAGCCCTAGAAGCAGGCGCCGTTAAAACCCTGCTACTTTCAGAAGGTCTTGACATTGCTCGCGTAAAAGTCAAGTGTAACGCATGCGGCTATGAAGAGCAACAAACCGTTAAGGGCTCCATGCTAACGAGTTTTGAACAAAGTCTAGTCGGAAAACCATGCCCAAAATGCAAGGCCCCGTCATTAAGCATAATTGAAAAGCAAGAGTTGATAGAAAACTTCGCCCAACTGGCCGAGTACACAAACACAGAAGTCGAAATAATTTCCGATGAAACAGAAGAGGGACAAATGCTCAAAAACTCCTTCGGCGGAATAGCCGCCATCCTACGCTTCAAACTGCAAGAATAAAGCGTTTCCGATCATGTGTAACTTGGGGTTTCGTATCGCCACATCACTGTTTCCTCCGGAGATAAAATATATTTGTCTGCGCCGACAGGCCCATATTCCCAACGGCTACCGATCCAACAATACCACATCCAGTACTTGCCTCCGCTGTTTCTGACGTTGTTTATGGCGTCCACAAAGCATGCATCATACGATTCCCAATAAGCGAAGCTTACAACTGCGACCATTTGGGTTGCATTTAAGAGGTTGCTCTCTAAAGGTACAAACGTGTTATTATGCCAAACTATGGTTCCGTTCCATTCTGCGTAATCAATGCATATATTGACGCGCATAAACAAGGGTTGACGTTTATACTCTTCAAGTCTTTTAAGCAAGTTTAGATGTTCTATGTAATAGTATCCGGCAATACAGCCTACAAGCATGAGGGATGTTAGCCATCCCAAGCCAAATATCACTAAGCTTCTTTTTGAGATCTCCATGGATTTTCACCCAGCAAATTGCTTATGATCCTAACCAGAATAAAGAATGCCCCCCCGAAAAACACGGCATTTGACACCACGTGGATTACGCTGTACCATACGCCTTGGATTAATGCGGCGATTATGGGTGTTTCCGAAGGTAGAGCCCAACCAATGTTTGTTAGTATGTCATATACAAGGATGAGGAAAGCTGCGAGGAATGAAACTTCCAATTTTAAAACCTTTTTTGGATTGGCTGCTTCTTGAGGATTTTCACCTAAAACCTTGCGGTAAACTCCGCCAGCGAATCCTATTAGGGCCATTCCAGCCATTTGGAAGGGCATTATTATCCCGGCAAGACCCCATGGCGAAAGGAATCCATTAATAAACATTGTTAGAGCTCCCAATATTGCCCCAATGCTGGCGCCAAACAAGAATCCAATCAAAAAAGAGATGAAGGATGTAGCCTCAACGTTTGGCGGCCTTGGGGTTATCTGAATTCCAACGCATAATGCCGTCATCACAGCCAACAGTGCAACGCGCCTGCAATCCATCCAGCCCACCAGTTCACGTTAAACTCAGCGGATTATTTCATACAATCGACATTCGGTCCAAATAATACTCTCGTAGTTCATAAGAAAAACGGATTGCTTTGCTTCTTGCGATGTATTTCCGGAGTTTTGCTGGTTGTTCACTGGGTTAGAACTTACCGTGTTGGTAATGATTTTCACTTCAATTAAGTCGCTTCGTATGAAGCCTTCCTTTTCAGCCCAGACGGGCGGATCGTATCTCACAGTGATGGCCACATAGCCTGTTGCGTTTGTTGCGTATCTTCTGTTTAGGAAGTAGACTGTTGCTTCTTGGAGGGAATGCCAACCGCCGCTTGTGTCATTGTAGTATGTCACCTGCACCGTTACGTTTTCTCCGATGTGTACCTCGGTTTTGTCCACCCAAATTTTTAGCGGCATGTTTGTCCAATCACCATAGTAAATTAGCAGTTCCTTGTGGGGCGGGTTTGGAGGTGATGTAACATTCCATTCAAAATCAGCCATGCCAACATAGGGCATGCAATAATCTACACGGTACATCCAGCCGGATAAGCCGGCAGCCTCTTCTCCAGCTATTGAGTAGACGTATAAGCCGTAGGCTGTTTGTCTAACTTTGTAAGCGAATCCACCAATTTCAGCTGCCTTGTCTAAAGTTCCAAGTACTGTTGGCTTTGACAAATAATACGACTGCCCAGCGTCGTCGATTATTATGGATGCTGCCACAAAGACTTTGCGCCGCCAAATGGTCGTTTGCCCCCCCTCAATTCTAACGTAGATGGATAAGCCGTTGGTTGGATACTGCCTCGAACACAAAGCGACAATGGCGTAAGAAGTCATTAAAGCCTTGTTTGCAGGTGTGGTTGCCGTCCAATTGAAGGAGCCATCAGCGTTTTGGAGACTTAAGAGGTGGTCAACCACGCTTATGTTGTTCACTTTCCAGTCTGTTGGGTTCTGTCCGGTGCTGCATATGGCGTTTATAGCCCAAGAATCAGAAGCGCTGTTCACAACACCCCAGCTTGAAAATCCCCCGTTGGACTGCTGTTGGCTTCTTAAATATTGAAGTGCATTTGCAATGGTGCTTGTTGAGTGGTCCTCGCCGGCGGAGATTAAAGCCATAATCGCTGCAGCAGCATCGTCCACATCGCTTGCTCCACCAACAGCCCAGCTCCAACCGCCATCAGCATTCTGATGTGCCTTAATGAAGTTAACCGACTCTCTGATAATTGTTGAGTTTGCGGCTTCGCCAGCTGAAACCAGCGCCATAACACCCCAAAAATCGTCATTCAGTTGTGACTCGCTTCCAATCTGACCATTGGAAAAGAGGCCTTTAAGAATCTCAACATAATCTGTACCATTTATATTTCTTGGGTCTTCCCTAGCTGCTGTCATTGCTAAAATAAATCTTGCAACATCCGTGGCAAGGTTCAAGTTTAGCTGACCCCTATTCTCAATTAAGTAGTCAACTATGGATTTTCCGCTCGATCCTTTCCAGTTGTGGGGGTCTTCGCCGGCAGCTGCAATTGCCATAACGGCCCAACAGGAAGTTGCAAAATCCGATATTGAACCATCAGCCTTCTGAATACTTTTCAAATAGTTTAAGGCTTTAGACAGCGGGGTGTCTCCGCTGAAGGGTGTTGCTGCCTCGGAAACAGAACCGTCCGTGCCATTATTTGCAGAAACTTCCGCTTCGGGAATAGTTTTTTCTTTAATGGCAGAAGTTGCCTCTTCGCCAGTTTTAACTAAAAATAGGGGGGAGATAAATAATAGGAAAAGTAGGAAGCTGAAGATCGCCATAATATATGCGGTTCTAGACTTTCTCATGTTCCATCAGCCCTTAGCCAACTTGCGCTTAACCGCAACTGAAACCGCAGTGATGGCCGCAACAAACATTAAATACACTGTCATATCCTTCTCCACCGCTGGTGTTTTTAATGGAATTGAATGTCCTCCAACAGGCACCGCGAACACTAGCACCTTAACCGTTGTGGAATCCATCTCTGGAGTTGCACCTGGCGCATAAACAGTTAACGTAATGTAATAGTTTCCCGCTGCACTATAGCTGTGGTATACTATTGGTTGACTGGTTATTGTTATGTTTCCGTCGCCGAAGTTCCAGTGGTATTCTGTTATTGGCATGTTGTGGGTTCCATTACATCCTGGAAGAGACGCTGAAGCGTCAAACTTTATTTTTTCTCCAACCCTTGCGGTTTCAGGAATCGCCTTAAAGTCCGCTTTAGGACCGTAGGGTTGAACAACCGTTATCTGTTTTTGTTCAATGTCCCATAGGCCGTTGCTGTCTGTTACGTTAAGGGTTACTATGTATGTGCCTGGACTAATGTATGTGTGGATAACGATTTTGCCATGGGTAAAGCTTCCATCTCCAAAATTCCATGCATAATCCACTATTGTACCTCCATTTGGCATTGAGGCTGAAGCATCAAAAGTTACACTTTGACCGACCTTAGGAATAGAAGGCGTCCACATGAAACTGGCTTTGGGATGCGGTGTTAGGGTTGGCGGCGCCAACGGCCACGTAGTGCAGTCTTCATAATACCATGCTATTATGTCCCCACTTGCAAGTAGGTGCTTGTTGCATGCAACAGCTCCCATCTCCCAGCACTCGGCCGAGTGGTTCCAGTACCAGTATATCCAGAAGTGGATAAATGATATATAGTCGTTCCAAACGCTGTTTATTGCATCAACAAAAACGTCGGCGCCCCACAAAGAATATTCTACAGCGGCAACAGCCTTTGTAGCTTTCAAAACCGAAGCGACACCAAACACTTCCACATTTTCATACCAAGTTATAGTTCCATTTCCATAATCCAGCAAAACATCAACTCTTGTCACAGGAGGATCGGGCGGAGGGTTAGGCGGCCAAAGGGTGCAGTCTTCATAGTACCATGCCACTATGTCGAAGTCTTCAAGAACATGTTGGTTACATGCAGTTGGTCCCATAACCCATTGAAATTCGGAGCTATTCCAATACCACCAAATCCAATAGTAGGGATGGCTGTTCCAAACACCATTTATGGCGTCGACGAAGGCCAAGCCATCATACCAGGTAACATTTAAAGACGACGCGACCAGCCGTGTTGCATCATATACAGTATCATTGCCAGGTTGCAATATGCATGAAGTCCACACACGCGTTCCATTTCCATAATCCAGTAAAACATCCGCTAGTTTAAAACCGGAGCCTTGTGCAGTGCAAATTCGTATAGGCAGGTAAAATAATGCCATGCAAAGAGAGACGATTGCAAGTAACGTTACAAGTATTTTTCCCTTCATCGTGATCCTGGATGGATTATCCATCCAATATATATAAAAGTTGTGTACCAAAGAATCTCTTTTAAATCTTGGAGAATGGTTGTGGCGGACCGGGGTGGTAGAGTGCTCATCACGGCGGACAGCGAAAAGTGGGCTTTAACCGCCGCTAAAGTGGCAACAGGTTTTGCCACAAGTGTCATTATGGCGCCAGCAGAGGCTGGAGTTGAAGGCCTTATTTTAGGTGAAAAGACTGCAGATGGAAGGATGAGTGCCTTAATTCAAGTTTACAATAGGAACCGTTTTGATCTAAAAAATCAGATGATTCTACGTATTGGACAGTGTGTAATGACGTGCCCAACAACATCAGCTTTTGACGCTCTTCCTGAAGCAAAGAAAAGAATGAAGGTTGGACGGAGTCTCCGCTATTTTGGCGACGGCTTTCAGAGGAAGGGCATAGTTGGTGGTAGAAGGGTTTGGAGAATCCCGGTTATGGAAGACGAATTCATAGTAGAAGACTCGTTCGGAGTTGTAGAAGCTGTTGCAGGGGGAACTTTCTCATAATGGCAAAAGACAAAAACGCTGGACTGCAAGCAGCGGAGAAGCTGTAAAAGCAATAAAAAATGGTGCAAATATGGTTATAATGCCGTTTCCAGGCGGAGTCTGCCGGTCTGGCTCCAAGGCTGGTTCACTAAAATATAAGCTTAAGGCTTCAACAAATCATCCTTTCTGTCCGACGCTGAAAACGGTTGTAGCAGATTCCCAACTACCAGAGGAAGTTAACTCAGTTTATGAAATAGTCATTAACGGCTTAACAGTTGAGGCTGTCAAAAAGGCTATGGGAGAGGGCATAAAAGCAGCTATAAATGTTCCAGGAGTCTTGCAAATTTCCGCTGGCAACTATGGCGGGAAACTCGGACCGTATAAGGCATTTTTGAAAGAAGTTTTAGGGTTATCCTAACCCTTATTAGTCCAATATTTTTATTTGACTCTTCGCCATGTAGCTTTATAGCATTAAACTTTGAGTGAAAAATTTGAGCGCCCCGAAAAAAGGACGTCCCTCGAACTCTTCCGGTTAAAAAAGATAATGAACACGCTGGCTGATAAAGAGGGACGGGGAACAGAGCAAAACATACGTAATTGTACCGCCAGAGCCCATAAACATATACCTTTATAGATGCGACTCCCGTTTTCACACAGAGCATCTACAAGAGCTTCTACGGGAAAAAGAGACGTATGGCATAATCCTCATAGATGCGACAGCCGCAACTCTTGCAACAACTACAAGGCAGAAGACTTGAAATAGTTAGGGAAGTAACATCCGGTGTTCCCGTGAAGACCCGTGCTGTGGGGCAATCTGCCAGAAGGTTTGAAAGGTTAAGGGAAATGCGTCTCCAAGAATATTTTAGGCGTGTAGGGGAACATGCTAATGAAGTTTTCCTTTCGATAGATAATTTGAAGGGCATAATAATTGGTGGACCTGGACCCACTAAGTACGACTTTGAAAAGGGTGACTACTTAAACTACCAGTTGAAGGAGAAAATTATTGACACTGTTGATACTGCTTATGTTGACGAGCAGGGAGTAAAAGAAATAGTTGACAAGGCACCAGAGATTATGAGAAAAATCCGCTACATAGAAGAAAGGCAAATAATCCAGCAGTTCCTTTACGAAATTGGTCATGACACGGGTCTCGCAACTTATGGAGAAGAAGCCGTTAGAAAAGCCCTAGAAGCAGGCGCAGTTAAAGTCTTGCTGCTTTCAGAGAGTCTGGACATTGCTCGCGTGAAAGTTAAGTGCAGTGCATGTAGTTATGAAGAGCAGCATGCAGTTAAGAGCCTCATGTTAACATGTTTTGAACAAGGCCTCATCGGAAAACCATGTCCAAACTGTAAAGCTCCATCCTTAAGCATAACTGAAAAGCAGGAGCTCATCGAAAACTTCGCCCAATTAGCCGAATACGCAAACACGGACATTGAAATAATTTCAGATGAAACCGAAGAAGGGCAAATGCTGAAAAATTCCTTCGGCGGAATAGCCGCCATCCTCCGCTTCAAACTACAAGAACAATAGTTTTCATGCCAAAGCTGAAAACGGCATTTTTGAATTATTTCTGTGATTTTCCACAGTTGGGACAAAAAGTCACGTTTGCTGGCATGTCTTTTCGGCAGAACTTACATTGTTGTTTCTCCTCAAACCATCGCGGTCTTCTAATTTCACCCTTTTTTTCATAACGCTTTGCAAAGAATATTCCAGCTTCAAATAATAGAATCATCACCGCTAGAAGCATAAAGTTTGCAAGGCCTCCCTCGCCTGGAGTAACCAGAAAAACGAGTATTAGGAGACCAAAATAAACGTACTTTCTATTTTTAGTAAGCGTTGCCGTTTGAAGTACTCCAAATCTTACGAAAAGGGTTAAAAAAATTGGAAATGTGAAGACAATTCCCGTGAGGATGGTTAAAATGAGGACAAAATAGTAAAAACTGGTTACTGAAATATAAGGCTCCGCACCGACTACTTTGAAGAAGGGTAAAAGCGCCATTAAACCATATGGAACCAAAACAAAGTAGCCAAATATCAGGCCTGCTATGAAAAGTATCGCAAAGGATGTTAAAAATGGGTATAGTCCCCTTCTTTCATGCGGGTATAAGGCAGGGTCAACAAACTTATAAATTTCATAGGCTAAAACTGGTGCGGTGATAACAAGGCCAAAAAAGAAGGACGCAACAAGGTAAAGTTCAATAGGGTTAACGAACGTCTCACCTATCAGTGTAACATCCTTTGGTAAGACCTGCTCTCTTATCTTGCCTAAAATAACCGAAATTAACGGCTCATAAGAGCCAAGTGGATCTCGGAAAAAAGAGATATTAGCTGGGAAAACCATCATGAGAACTGTTGAGATTACAAGGGTGTAAAGTACAACTTTTAGTCTTCTAACAAGCTCATACGTATGCTCCCAAAAACTCATATAAGTATCTTTGGACGTTTAGCAGCACCCTTAACACTTTTCGTCCTAGGTTTGCGGGCTAGTCCTTAAAGTTTTGATGCTGGTGATAATTTCCTGGCATATCTGTTCTTTGGTTTTTCCCTCCGTGCTTATTCCAAGAGCCTTTGCTATTAACAATATCGCCTCATCATCGGAACTTTTTGATGCTTTCTTTTCCGGTGTCTCGTACAAATATTCCCTTGACGCCCTTTCAAATTCAGCTCTTGCTCGTCCTAAGCCCCTTGCAAACTCGGGAATCTTAGAGGGTCCCCAAATCAATATGACAACAAATGCAAGCAATATTATTATCCATTCCCAACCGGAGAGCATTCCAATCCCTCTTTTTAGAAGCATTAAGCACATATTTAAGAATTGTGCTCGAGACTTAAAATGGTTTAGAGACTACTTCTGCGCCCTACCGCAAGCGCTGCAGAAAATTTCCCCTTCATCAAGCGGCGCTCCGCAAAATCTACAACCTTTTGCCGTCGATTTCGTTGTCTGCAAAGTAACACTTTTTAATTGGGCTATAGCCCTGTTAACATTGAATGTGAATTTTTCGATGTTCCGTTCAACTATTTCAGAAATAAGAATGCTTAAACCGGTGACCAAGAGAGTAACTCCAACCAGTTGTAACAGTATGCCAGCAAGCTCAGCGGACTGAATATTTGGGAATACATTTGTAATATATTCCATAAGGTTTGTTTGGTGTAAAGCCAGCATTAATCCAAATAAACAAAAAACCACCCCTATGATGAGCAGTGAGCTTCCTGTTCTTGGATTTTTCATGTAGATCCCTCGCGCGTTAAACGTTTTACTCGCGGAACTTAAATTTAATGCTTGCCTTCGACTTTTAACCTTTTGCAATCTTTAAAGCAGAAAATTAGCTTTAAACCTCTTCCTCAATTTTCATGTCCTTTGTTTTTTCCATTCTCTGCGCATAATACTTTTCAGGGTCAGATAGCTGCTTACATTTTATGTACTTGTCAACTTGGATGACTGTTAAGGCTATGCTAAATGCGGTCTCCATCACCGTCTTTTTAATTGCAAGAGAGTCGTAAACTTCAAGTTCTTTCATATCGCCTACTTTGGAATTCATTACATCAATCCCAGCTGAGACTTTGCCCATGCCATGTTCAGCACGCAACTGGATAATGGCGTCTACTTCATTCATCCCGGCATTTTCTGCTAATTGTAAGGGAATACTTTCAAAGGCTTCAGCCACGGCTTCAACTACCACCTGTTTCTTATCTGAAATTTCCCTTGCATACTTTTTCAGCCTAAGTGCCATTTCCTCCTCAAAGGCTCCACCGCCAAAGACAACGGTCGGCTCCCTTGTCAAGGTTATTGCCGACAAAACTGCATTTTTGACGATTCGTTCGACATCTTGCAAAAGGTATACTGAGACTCCTCTTAAAACAATATCTACGGTCTTTGGGTTTCTGCATCCCCATATAAAAAGCCATGGCTCATTACCGACTTTTTTATGTTCTATGAGTTTTGCCCAGCCCAGATGGGAAGGATTAAGATCATTAACGCTTGCAACTGCGAATGCCCCTGTTGCCTTGGAGACTCTGTCAACTTCAGGTGGGGGAAAACGCCTGACCAACATTACGTTTTGTTTAGCAACATACTCGGCTATTCTCGCATCAACACCCTTTTCAATCATTATTATATTTGCGCCTGTCTGGAGAATCTTATCCACGATAGACTTTAAAAACTTAAACTCGTCATTCTTAAATTCCCGGAATTTTTCAGGTGCTATCTCAAACTTATGGTCGTAATACCTAAACATCTTTCTTTTAGGAACCACAAGTCCTCCTTTAATTAGCGCTATTCTTGCATTTTCTATTCTTTTGGGCATGTACATGTTCGGCAATTCTCTGTAAAGGGCTAGACCATCAACCAAGAAAGAATCTATTAAACACCTTCCGTGTATGTACTTAACACCTATAACGTCAGCGCCTTCGGATATGTGCACATTTTTTAGGTCAACAATTTCAGCTGCTTGAGAAACGAGTTTAGAGAGATATTCTCTATCTTGATAGGAGAGTTTACCGGTTAATGCGTTATGAATCTGTAACCGGATATTCTCTGGGATGTCAAGGTTTAAAATGAAACCCAGCTTGTTAGATAGTTCTAAAACTTTCTTATAGGCTAAGATTAAGCCGTCTCTAATGGTGGTTGGGTGGACTCCTGCATCGGCGAGTTCTTCGCATTTTTCTAGAATTTTTCCTCCCAAAATAATTGTAGAGACCGCACCGTCACCCTTGGTTTTAGATACACTATACGCGGCACCAGCCATCAACTGCGCAACTGGATGCTCTAAACCCGCCTTTTTAAGTATTGTCTTTAAATCTGTTGTTACAAATGTTAAATTGTATTTGCCTTCTTGGGCCAAAATGAGTTTGCTCATTCTTCTCGGTCCAAGAAGACTTTTAACAAATTCAACCATCACTTTGGCTACGGTCACGTTTTCATGTAATGCATTCTTCCCCTCTTTTATGATAGATCCCTTTCTTAATATGTTGGCTGGCTCAGGCGTCGGAATTCTTTCATGGCTGAGCGGTAGCCTTGTTTGATCAATCTTTTCCCACTTGACCATTAAACACCCGTCACTTTTTGACTAACCAGTTGATTAATATCCACGTTTTAAGTCGTTTTCATTGTTGAAAAGGTTTAAATGTGGAAAGGCTATATGGAGATTTCGGTGAATCAAGTTGAGGATCTTAAAAGAAACCGAATTGAAAGACATTGTTTATGGCGCTACCTTGCTGGGTGCTGGCGGCGGGGGTTCACCGGAAAATGGAATGCAAGTTTTGGAGAGCACCTTCAAAATTGCCAAGGAAGTTAAGATGGTTGATCCGGAGGAAGTTCCAAACTACAGCATGCTTTGTGTTGTTGCTGGTATGGGTGCACCTGAAGCCCTTTTAAAAAGAGGATGGGAGGACGAGGACATTCCAGCACTTAAGGCTCTTGAGGCTGCTGTAGGTAAAAAAATGGATTTCATAATAGCTGTTGAAACTGGAGGCTTTAATTCCATAACCCCAATACATGCGGCGGTTGCAAGCGGGGTTCCAATAGTTGACGGAGACGGTGTGGGAAGGGCAATCCCCCAGCTTGAAATGACAATGTTCTCTGTTCACAATTTACCAATAGCCCCCGTTACCGTGGCTGATCCTTACGGAAACTATGCTGTTCTATATCCCATAAATCCGCCGATGGCTGAGAAGATGGCTAGAGGAATAACTGTTGAGTTTGGCATGAAAGCCGGTTTAGCCTGTCACCCGATGACTGGTTGGCAAATGAAAAAGGCTGTCATAGCGAAGACTTACACCATGGCTGAAAAGGTTGGAAGAGCTATTAGAGAAGCCAAAGAGAAAAAGAAGGACCCCGTTGAGGCTGTCGTTAAAGTAACCGGCGGATGGAAACTGGCTCAAGGAAAGATTAAGAAAAAAGAGGTTGAAACTAGAGGAGGCTTTGACTATGGAAAAGTCTACGTTGAAGATGTAAGAGTTGATTACAAAAACGAAAATATGATCGCCTGGAAAGATAAAAAACCCATTGCAATAGCACCGGATTTAATATGCTGGTTATCAACCGACGGTCGACCCTTCACTAACGCAGATATTAAAGAGGGCTTAGAGGTGGCAGTTATAGGCATAAAAGCAGATGAGCGATGGAGAAAACCAGAAGGGTTAGCCGTATTCCGTCCGGTTTTAGCAGAACTCGGCTACACAGGAGAATACATACCAATTGA
>CALJDG010000065.1 GCA_938023865.1 uncultured archaeon
GTGTTATTTATAGGGCTGGCGTGTTGGCTGTAACCCGCCTTCTGTTTTATGTGGCATCTGGCTAATCGGGCTACCTGCGCTTTGGGTAGAGGCTTCATCAGCGCTTGTTTGCCCTTTCCACGTGCAGGACGGCCGTTTCACCGTTTCCACCCAGCATTCTCAACAACTTAGCATGCTTCATGGGCATTTGTCTGGGTGGACGTTTCGTTTCTGCTCCGTTGCCAAGGCTCTCGCCTTACGCCCTTGCGGGCGTTGCACTTCTACATGTGGGCGGAGTTTCCTCAAGCCTCCATCTGGAGGCCCGATGGCCACACGCCAACTCGCCAGCCCCAAGATTTCATGCAACAAGCTGCGCAATAAAAGTTTTGGAAAATTTATTTCGTTGCAAAGCATTTATGCTTATGGCGAGTGTCTGCTTTGGATAGGCTTGTTATCTTAATCATAGGAACCCCTTGTGTTGGGAAAACTTCCGTGGCTCGCTTACTTGCTTCAAGGATCAATGCCGTTTATGTTAACCTAACGGAACTTGCCACAAAAAACAACTTTATTACGGGCGTAGATGAAAAGAGAGGCGGTTCCCTGGTAATTGATGAAACTCGTTTAAGAAAAGCTGTGATTAGGCTTATGCATGAGGCTAACGAACAAAACATCGTCGTAGATGGGCATTATGCCGCAAGCATAATTCCTAGAGATCTTGTCACGTGCGCTTTTGTTCTGCGGCGCGATCCAATTGAATTACGAGATTTCATGGAAAAAGCTGGCTTCTCCGGCAATAAGTTGTGGGAGAATCTGGCTTCTGAAATTTTGGATATTTGCTTGGTTGACGCATTGAACGCGTATGGAGAAGAAAAGGTTTGTGAAATCGATGTTACTGCGAAAAGTGTTGAAGATGCTGTTGAAGAGATCTTAGCGATTATAAACGGTTTTAAGAAGTGCCGTATTGGTGTTGTTGATTGGCTTGGTAAACTGGAAAGTGAAGGGTTATTAAATGAGTATTTAAGGGTTTAAAGTTTCTGCTTTTCTCATGCTTTTAGGCTCTGTAAAATTTGCCTTGTTGTTAAAATCATTATTTTTCTTCTGTTTGCGTAGGCTTTCGCGTGGTCGCTGAATTTCTCCCCAACTATGACGGGGTTGGGCAATCCAACTTCCTCTGAGGCTTTGTCAAGATTTATTATGACGTTTATGCCTATTGTTCTCTTCCAGTCTTTAATCCAAACCCCTTGAGTGAGGCGTCCTTTTTGGATTATTAAGTCAAAGCTTCTGGATATCCCTCTGTAGCCTTCTAGGCTGACGTTCTCCTCCACCTTATAGCCCTTTTTTCTAAAATATTGTATCACTGACTGCCTTAGATCTGCTAATCTTTCCGGATTCGCCTCTCCGGTTTCCATCAGAACCCTCTTGCATTAAGCGTTATTTACCAGTAAAGTGAAAAGGTTTTCGGAGGTGAAACACGCTGACAAACTACATTATTGTTGTTTGTGGCAAATGTGGAGGATACCTTCTTGCCAAACATGGTCAAAAATCTAGGACCTGCCCCTATTGCGGCTTAAGAGTTTCGCTGGAGAAAGCTAAGAAAGTTGCCTCAGCTGAAAAAGCCGATGAAGCGTCATTGATGCTGCGTAAATTAAAGGAGAAAACTGTTGCAAAATACGGGAAAGCTAAGCTTCGAAGATTATCTTAAGAAAAGCCATCAGCCCTATCCCGAGAAGGATTACGATGAGCTGAATAATTGACTCGTTGGCATGAGACTTTTTATGTAGTTCAGGCATGAGGTCTGTAGCAGCTATATAAAGGAAGCCTCCGGCAGCGAAAGGGACAAGCAGAGTCTCTATGCTTCTCAGGTAAACCAGAAAATATGTTGCCAGCGCTCCCAGAATGGCTGTAATGGCTGAGATGAAATTATAGGTTAATGCCTTTTCACTGCCTAATCCCCCGTAAACTAGCACGCCAAAGTCGCCAATTTCTTGCGGGACCTCATGGAAAATCACAGCTAGTGTGGTGGCGAAGCCCAGCTCAAAACTAATCGTGAAAGTTGCTGCTATGACCATTCCGTCGATGAAGTTGTGGATTCCATCTCCGATAAGGTTTAAGTAAACAAAGGTGTGAGTTAGACATTCTTTTTGGTGGCAGTGGCGCCAATAAAGAAACTTTTCTAAAGCGAAAAATGAAACTATCCCAACTATAACATACCAGAAGACGGTTGTTGCATCATTTTGGCGTGTAAGGGATTCTGGGAGTAGGTGAAGAAATGCTCCGCCTATAAGGGTGCCGGAGGCAAAGCCCACTAAGATCATTGTTACTCGTTTTAGCTTATCTTCTCTTAACCCTATGAAAATTATTCCTATGAAGGCGATGAGGCTTACGGCTGTTACGGATGCTAAAATTGCGATTAAATCGTTCATCAATCTTCAATGGTTAATGCCCTAAACTTATTAGGGTATCGGTTTCAATCTCTAATTTTCTGAAGCATTTCGCATGCCTTACACAGAGTTTGCATTGTGGGTTCCCCGCATTCATCACATGCCTTCAATGTTACAGTTTTTTCGATTTTCTCTATGGCTAATCTAAGTTTTTCCGCTGCCTTAAAAATCGTGTATTTCAAGCCCGCATGTTTTTCTTCCATTCTGTTTAGGAAAACGCGCACGTCGTTTCTTAGGGCTTCTGGAGCGTAAGGGCATGGAGTGTTTTGGAACCTTATCTTTTTGACGTAGGCGTATAATGCTGTTTCCCTTTCTAGAATCTCGCAGAAAGGTTTCACCCGTTTTACAAGCTTTGGATGAGTTTCATCTGTTACCGGTTTTTCCCGTGCTATTCTATAGGGGTCACCGTGAAGCATGTTAAGCAGGACTGTTTGGACCTCGTCATCCAATGTGTGGGCGGTTGCAAGCTTGTCCGCTTCAACTTTTCTCGCAATTATGTTTAACGCCTTTCTCCTCAGAACACCACAGTAAGCACAAGGCGATAGTTCGTCTTCACTTTTGTTTTTTAGTTTTTCAACAATTTCATCAAGCGTAAAACCATAAAGCTTCTTAAAGGAGATTACGTGATGCTCCACCTCGAGTTTTCTGCAGTTTTCTTCAGCAATTTTTAGGGCTTCGTCTCTGTATCCGGCGATTCCTTCATCCACAGATACC
The DNA here is from genome assembly GCA_938023865.1 of uncultured archaeon. Lineage (GTDB taxonomy): Archaea > Thermoproteota > Bathyarchaeia > Bathyarchaeales > Bathycorpusculaceae > JAGTQI01. The sequence goes on from CALJDG010000065.1 coordinate 3,135, forward strand.
GCAACAAGCGAAGCCTTAGGATAATCACGCTCTATTTTAGACAAAATGTGTAGGAGGCTTACGCTGTCTTTTCCGCCTGAAACAGCTACAGCTATTTTATCGTTAAACTCAAACATGCCATATTTGGCTATGGTAGCTCTAACCTTGTTCTCAATTGCTTTAACAAAGCAGCCTTTACACAGCCTCTCGCCTGAGTATCGCCTAAAGTAAAAGGCTTCCTTTCGTTTACAGAGGCCGCAGAGGGCTTCGCTTCTAATATTTTCCACTTTAATCATTCTTCCAAGCACACTAGGCCGTTGAGGAAATATTTTCATGGCAAAATTTAACGCTTCTTAAACACGAAGAGTTTTCAAGGATAAATGAAATACCTAATAGTTGAACGCTATGACCGAGAAACCCTTAAGGCTTCCAGAGTTTCAAGAAGTCGTTTACAGCACCGGACATTGGTCGTTGCTTAAGAAGCTCAGGGCAAAGGCTTTGCTGTTGATTGAAACGCTTGCAAAATTTAATATAGAAGCCTTAACCCACGGCAGCATTGCGAGAGGAGACGTCAGGGAGAAAAGCGATGTTGATGTTTTTATACCCATCCCACCATCATCTTTTCTAATCGAAACAGCTCTTGAACGGGCGGGCATGCCGATAAATAGGCGCATTATCGTGCAGGCAACACCGGCATACGCGATGAAAGGCTACATAGAAATTGGGGAGAGAGCCAGCGTCTCATTTCCGTTGATGAATATGCGGAGAATCGAAAGGGAATTTTACAAGTTCGGCGGTGAAGTAACGCTTGAAGCTTTAAAAGCTGGTGTGCGGGTTGCTGGTGTGGATAAACGCTTAATGCTGATTGAGCCCACCGAGAATGGGCATCAGGAAAGCGGGATAGTTGGCCGAGAAGAATGGATTGCAAAAATGTTGAATATTTCAGTAGAAACAGTCCTTGACAGAGTTCATGCCCTCTTAAGAAGGGATGAAGTGGGCAGAACAGGTGTTTTCCTCGAAAGAGAGTTAAGTGAAGGCGAAACCTTCGAATTAGCTTTAAAGAAATTGGCAAAAGAAAATCCGGCTGTTCGAAGGAGACTAAAAACTGTTTAGGCTGACTGGATTGGCGGTGCAAACCGTAGTAGGCCGGCTACTCCGCCTAAAGCCACAAGTTTTGCTCCAGCCTCGTGTTCTGTGCTTATAACCATAACTTTTCCACCTTTCTGCTCCACATCTTTCATCAAACGCTCCAAGGATAAGCGTTCCTCATCCTCTGTCCCACGCAATACTGTGTCAGCTAAAACAAGTAAATCAACAGCTCCATACTCCGAAGCCCTACGAACCTCATCAAAACCATAAACCACCGTCCGCTCACCTTTGCCGAGCCTTTTAAGAATTTCTTCAATAACTTTTGTTTCCTCCGCAACCCTCAAGTATCGCATAGTCTTTGTGAGAACTCCAGAGCGTATAGCCTCGTAAATGCCAGCGACGCCGCTGTTGTTTACGCTTTTTACGTCAACAACTGATCTGGCCATTTCTGGAGCTTCTTTTCCAAGGAACTTTACGAAGTCGTTTTTTATGAAGCCTACACCTATTATAGCGATTGGATTGCGGGCTTCGCTCCAGATTTGCCGCAAATTGTTTAATGCGTTTTGGAAAAAATCTTTGATAGCTGCGCTTCTTTTTTCGGCTTCAAGTTTACCCGGAAGCCTTGTTTGATCCTCTAATTTTACCTCAACACCATACTGAGTTGTTGTGGCTACTGCAAAGCCCTCATCGTCTATCGCCATTATAATTATTGGTTTTTCTGTAGTTCTTCCGGCTGTTTCAAGTCTTTCAAGCTGATGACTGGCCCATTCTTCCTTCACAATTGTTACCGGCGAATTCAACGTAATATTCAACGTGTGATGTGCGCCTGTCGGAATTATTTCTGGCGCATGGCATATTATTCCATGAACCCTAAGCCTTCCAAGGAGCCTGTCCCACGAAATTTTTTCCACCTTCACACCCATAAAAACAGAAACCCTTTCGCCCCGCTTCCCTCTAGAGTATTTCTCCTCCTGCTTTATTTCTCGCGATGTGAAAGCGTAAACCTCGTCACCCTTATAAATAATGTTATAGAGATGCCACAAATCATCAAAAGTTTCCGGGATAACTTTTACAAACCCTTTTTTAAGGTTCATTTCTAGAATCTTCAACGATTTTCCTCTTCCGCTTGTGAAGCATTAAATCAATATTTGCGGCTGTGAGGTCTTACAAGCTCCTCTAATATGCTTAGCATGTCTGGAACTTTTGTTACGATGTCGGTAAATGTAATAATGCCCGCAAGCTCATCGTTATTTCTTGTGACAAGGAGACGTTTAATGCCTTTTTTCGCCATTAGCTTGGCAGCTTCATTTACGCTTGCGTTCTCATCAATGATTATCACTGGACTTGTCATAATCTGCCTAGCCGTCAAAGTTTCAGGAGCCAAACAAGGCTCAACAATCCTCCTCAAAATATCCCGCTCAGTTATTATGCCAACCGGTCTACCGCCCTGAACAACCACAACAGAACCTATATCAAACTTGTTCATTGTAGCAACAACTTCTTTAGCGCTCGAGTCGGGACGCACAACACGAACATTCTTCGACATGACATCCCTAACAAGAACAATTCCAGCCAAACTCAGTAACCTCCAACAAAACTATGGATACAGCCCAAAGTATTAAACTATTCCGACAGCAAAACCCTTAATAAACGTCTCGCAGCGTTTACATCTTGGGGCCGGTAGATCAGCCTGGAACGATCGCAGCGTTGGCATCGCTGAGGTCGCGGGTTCAAATCCCGCCCGGTCCACCACAACCATTCTCCAAGATTTTACAAGAGATTCTTCGGTGCACAACTTTTATATTCTTGGATGGATAATCCATCCAAGGGATCACGATTGAGGGGAAAAATACCTGTAACGTTACTTGCAATCGCCTCTCTTTGCATGGAATTATCTTACCTGCCTATACGAATTTGCACCGCACAAGGCTCCGGTTTTAAACTAGCGGATGTTTTACTGGTTTATGGAAATGGAACGCGCGTGTGGACTTCATGCATATTGCAACTTGGCAATGATACTGTATATGATGCAACACGGCTGGTCGCGTCGTCTTTAAATGTTACCTGGTATGATGGCTTGGCCCTCGTCGACGCCATAAATGGTGTTTGGAACAGCCATCCCTACTATTGGATTTGGTGGTATTGGAATAGCTCCGAATCTCGATGGGCTATTGGACCAACTGCATGTAACCAATATACTCTTGAAGACTGTGACATGGTGGCCTGGTATTATGAAGATTGTAGCAGTTGGCCTCCCAACCCCCCACCAAGCCCGCCAGTAACAAAAGTTGACATTCTATTGGATTATGGAAATAACACCAGAGCATGGTATGAAAATGTGGAGTTGCCGGGCTTCCCATCGGTTTTGAAGGCTACAAAAGCTGTTGCCTCCGTGAATTATACAATGTGGGACACTGATGCTTTCGTCAACGCCATAAATAATGTCTGGAACAGCGATCCCTATTATTGGATTTGGTGGTACTGGAACCATTCAGCCAAATGCTGGGAGTCTGGAGCGGTGGCATGCAACAAGTATACGCTTGTAAGTGGGGACATCATAGCGTGGTATTACTTAAACTGGCATGTTTGGCAACCTCCATCCCAAACACCGCATCCAACAGCCAGCTTCTCATGGACGCCATCCATTCCTAAAACTAGCGAGGCTATAAACTTCGATGCTTCAGCCTCAACGCCTAACGGAGGCACGATAATAAACTATGCATGGGATTTTGGAGATGGAAGCACCGCCAATGGCAAAATTGTTGTCCACTCCTATAAGGGTCCAGGCACATATATTGTGACCCTCAACGTAACGGATAGCAACGGCCTATGGGACATTGAGCAAAAACAGATTACGGTCGTTCAGCCATACGGTCCTAAAGCAGACTTTAAAGCGATTCCCCAAACCGCAAGAGTTGGAGAGAGGATAAAGTTCGATGCTTCAGCATCTCTTCTAGGGTGGAATGGAACCCACAACATGCCAATAACGGAATACCGCTGGAACTTTGGCGATGGAAACATAACAGTAACAAACCAGCCGATAATATATCACAGCTATGGTGCGGCTGGAAACTATTATGTCACGTTAACTGTTTATGCGCCGGGAGCAACTCCAGAGACGGATTCAACAACAGTTAAAGTGACAGTGTTCGCGGTGCCCGTTGGGGGACAATCAACCTCATTGAAAACACCAACCACAGGGAAGGATGTAACCACTCATTTAGCGTTTGTTGTTGTTATCACTGCGGTTTTTATAGTGATTAAACGTAAGTGGGCTAGGGAGTGATGGAACATGAAGAAGTCTAGAAACGTACATATTATGGTGGTTTTTGGCCTCATACTCTTTCTTCTGCTTATTGCACCACTATTTTTAGTTAAAACTGGCGAAAAGGCAACCTCCGCCATTAAAGAAAAAACTTCCGAAGCAAAAGTTTCCGCAAATGATAGTACGGATAATTCCATTTCCGAGGCTGCAACACCTCTCAGCGGGGACACTCCGCTGTCTAAAGCCTTAAACTATTTGAAAAGTATTCAGAAGGCCGATGGTTCAATATCGGATTTTGCAACTTCTAGCTGGGCGGTTATGGCAATTGCAGCTGCCGGCGAAAATCCCCACAACTGGAAGGGGTCAAGTGGAAAATCCATAGTTGACTACTTAATTGAGAATAGAGGCCAGCTAAACTTGAACCTTGCCACGGATGTTGCAAGATTTATTTTAGCGATGACAGCAGCTAGGGAAGATCCAAGAAATATAAACGGTACAGATTATATTGAGATTCTAAAAGGCCTCTTTTCCAATGGTCAGATTGGAAGCGAGTCACAGCTGAATGACGATTTCTGGGGTGTTATGGCGCTGATTTCAGCCGGCGAAGCCGCAAACTCAACAATAATCAAAGAGTCGGTTAACTTCATTAAGGCACATCAGAATGCTAATGGCGGTTGGAGCTGGGCTGTTGGTGGAGCAAGCGATGTGGACGATACTGCTGCAGCGATTATGGCTTTAATCTCCGCCGGCGAGGACCACTTAACAAGCACCATTGCAAATGCACTTCAATATTTAAGAAGCCAACAGCAGTCCAACGGGGGATTTTCAAGCTGGGGTGTTGTGAACAGCGCTTCTGATTCTTGGGCTATAAACGCCATATGCAGCGCCGGACAGA
>CALJDG010000066.1 GCA_938023865.1 uncultured archaeon
ATTTTTAGGGAACCGTCTCTTTCTGGCATTATGAACAGTAGGTCTCGCGGCTTTATACCCTGCTCTTTAATCCACTCGTTTGGAAGCGAAACAGTCATAGTTGAGTGTCCTACTCTTTGAACTTTTCTAATTTCCAAAGGCGTCCCTCTATTTACGGTATTTACCTTAACACATTTATTTATTCTATATTTTCTATTTACGTTAGATATATATTTTTCGCTTTGCTCTATATATCACGCAGATGTAAAGGAGGTTGATGGGAAATGTCTGAATGGAAAACCGTAAGCATAAGACAAGAGCTAATAAAAGAAATCGAGAGACTACTCAGAACAGGACGCTACAGGAGCATATCAGAATTCGTCTCAGAAGCCATAAGGCTACGCCTAGAAGAGCTGATGCGGGCTGAGGGAATACCTGCCGCAAAACGTGAAGAGCTTTTGGCAATACCAGAGCAACTGCTATACACACCGAAGCACACTTGGGCGCAAATAACCCCTGAAGGAAACATCCGTGTGGGTGTTTCAGACTACGCTCAGAGGCACCTTAAAGGTATTGCAAACATCATGACTGAATCCGTTGGAAAGGAAATAGCGAAAATGGAGCCCTTCGGTGTGGCTGAAACTTGGATGTTTATGTTTGATTTATACGCGCCCGTGAGCGGCAAAATTGTTAAAGTTAACGGACAGTTGAAGGATAAGCCTTACCTGGTAAATGAGGATCCATATGGTGAGGGCTGGATAATTGAGATCAAGCCCAAAAACTCTTTGACGCTTGAGGAGGAACTCAAAAGTCTTCTAAGCTCTAGGGAGTACAATAAGTGGGTTAGCAAGCTTGAGGGAAGGCTCCGAGAGTAAATCCCCAATTCCCCTCTTTTTATGTTAAAATTTTTGAGTTATGCTTATGTCAAACTTGATTTAGGTGGCTTAATATATTGGGTTTAACATTCAAATATGTTTCTAAGAAGGCTGGTTAGCTTGACGGAAAAACTCTCTCAAGTGGTTAAGAAATTACCGCCTTGTCGAGCAGCATGCCCCGCGCATGTCAACGTCCAAGCTTATGTGGCTCTTATCCAGAGGGGCAAGTTCAAGGAAGCCGTCGAAGTTATAAGGCGGGACATGCCCTTCCCAGCCATCTGTGGAAGGGTTTGTTTCAGCCCGTGCGAAGATGCATGTGCAAGAGTTAACCTTGACCAAGCAGTGGCTATACGTGCCTTAAAGAGGCTTGTGGCTGACATTGAACGTGAACAGGGACGGGTAGTCGCTGAGCCGGTGCCAAAAAAGTACAGCGAAAAAATAGCAATAATAGGCGCTGGACCAGCTGGATTGACAGCGGCTTACGAGCTTGCAAAGTTAGGCTATCATGTTACCGTTTTTGAGCGGATGGCCGAGCCTGGCGGCATGATGCGCTACTGCATACCGGACTTCCGCCTAGAAAAATTTGTTGTTGCTAATGAGATAGCCTACATTAAGGACATAGGTGTTGAAATTAAAACTGGTGTTGAGTTCGGCAAGGACGTAACGGTTGAAAGCCTTAAAAAGGATGGTTATAAGGCGTTTTTCTTTGCCATTGGCACACAATTGGGCATGAAATTAAACGTGCCCGGCGAAGATTTGGAAGGTGTAATAAATGCTGTTGACTTTTTAAAGTCTATAGCTCTCGGGAAGAAAATAGTTGTTGGCGAAAGAGTAGCCGTTATTGGTGGTGGCAACACAGCCATAGACGCTGCAAGGGTGGCTAAAAAACTTGGCGCTAAAGAGGTTATGATTCTTTATAGGCGGTCCCGTGAGGAAATGCCGGCACTTCCTCACGAGGTGGAACTCGCCGAGAAGGATGGAATAAAGTTCTATTTCTTGGTGGCTCCTAAACAGATTATAGGCGAGAATGGAAGGGTTAAAGCTGTTGAATGCCTAAGGATGCGCCTTGGCGAGCCTGATGAAAGTGGTAGGAGGCGGCCAATTCCAATAGCTTTTTCGGAACATCAATACGAGGTGGACATGGTTATTCCGGCACTCGGGCAGGTTGTTGAAACATCTGTTTTGCTGCCGGAACTCATGAGCAAGGAGAAGCGTGGACCACCACTGCAAGTGGACTCACTAACCCTTGAAACTAATGTTCCGGGGGTTTTTGCTGGTGGGGATGTTGCCACTGGTCCGGCAAGCATTATTGAGGCTGTTGGCGCCGGTAAACGTGCAGCCGTTTCAATACACCGTTATTTGAGAGGTGAGGATCTGCGGAAGGATCGGGAAGAGGAGATGATTGAGGAGACTACTTGGGTTAAGGATTGGCGGTTGCTGGAGAAGAAGGAGCGTAGATATGATGCTCCGATAGAGAAGCCCCACCTAAGCTTTGAAGAGGCAAAGGAATATCTTGAAAAGCTTAAGCGTCAAGCAAGGTTTGAGGCTTTCCGCTGTCTTGGATGTGGACCGTGTGCAGAGTGCCTTGCCAGCATGGACTTGTGCGAGGGTGACAAGGCTGTTGTTGATGAGGGCAAATGTGTGGGCTGCAACGTCTGCGCTGTCATCTGCCCGGTGGATGCTATTAAAAAGAACGAGAAGGGCGTAGCCCAAGTAAACGAAGACCTTTGCAAGGGCTGTGGATTGTGTGCGGCGCGTTGCCCAGAAAAAGCCATAACTATGAAGAAGCTTTCCAACGAGCAGATCATAACAATGGTTTTAACAGCCCTAGAGAGGTGAAATGGAAATGGAGTCTTCTAATCCGCCAAAAATTGTTTGTTTTATGTGTAACTGGACTTTCTGCGAGGAAGAGATGAGGTTTCCCTACAATGTTAACGTTATACGCGTTATGTGTGTTGGAAGGATGGACCCAGCGCTGGTTCTGGAAACTTTTGCCAATGGAGCTGAAGGCGTGCTGCTTGTTGGATGCAAGTCTCCAGACTGCCACTTTGTTGACGGAAACCTCCACGCTGAACGCGCGGTCAAAATGTTGAAGAAGCTGCTGGCTTTGGTTGGACTTGAACCTGAAAGATTAAAGCTTCTGCTGGTCTCGCCATTAGAAGATAGGAGCTTCAGCCATTACGCCAAAGGGTTCTCCGAAGAAGTTTGGAAGCTTGGAAACTCTCCGCTTAGCAAGGAGGAAATTGTAGCCAATCTTGCAGCGGCTAAGGAGGCGGCTTCAGCGTTTAGGCTTCGCGTCTTGCTTGGAAGAGAGGAAGAACTAACAGAATTCATGAACGCCTATGGTGAGAAAATCCCAGAGGCGGAGTTTGACGCCTTATTGGATGATATTGTTAGGGCTGAGTTCATCCGCTACAAAATCCACTACTCGACGAGGCTTAAGCCCCGCTCCGTTAAGGAGTTAGCCCAAATCCTTGGAGTAAAGCCTTCTGCTGTTTTGAGGCACATAACGAATATGCGGCGTAAGGGCATGATAGCCCTCGATCACGTTGAGGGTTACACGCCATTCTATAAGGCTTTGGAGGTGCGATAAGAGATGGCTGAAGGAAAGGTTGGCGCAGTTATAGTCGTCGGTGGTGGCGTTGCCGGGATACAGGCTGCCTTGGACTTGGCTGATTCTGGCTTTAAAGTGTATATGGTTGACCAGTCGCCAAGCATTGGCGGCGTCATGGCTCAGCTTGACAAGACATTTCCAACAAACGATTGTTCCATGTGTATTTTGGCTCCTAAGCTTGTTGCCGCTGGGAGGCATCCAAACATTTCGCTGATTACGAACAGCGAAGTGCTGGGCTTAAGTGGAGAAGCTGGAAACTTCGAAGTGAAAATCCGAAAAAGGAGCCGCTACATAAACGAGGAAAAGTGCAATGGCTGTGGGCTTTGTGCACAAAAATGTCCAGTTGAAGCCATAGACACCTACAACAAGGGCTTAACAGATAGAAGCGCTGTTTACGTGGAATTTCCGCAGGCGGTTCCACTACGCTTCAAGATAGACCGCGAAAAATGCATTGGCTGCAGAACATGCCAAGAGGTATGTAAGGCAAATGCTGTTGAATACGACCAAAGGGACAGCGAAATAGTCCTAAACGTTGGCGCAATCGTATTGGCTCCGGGCTTCGAACCCTTTGATGCACGGCTGAAAAGCGAATATGGTTATGGGCGATATGCAAACGTTGTCACAAGCATAGAGTTTGAGCGTATTCTAAGCGCTTCCGGACCATACGGCGGAATTGTTTTAAGGCCTTCAGACGGCGAGATTCCACGTAAAATTGCCTTTATCCAGTGTGTGGGTTCCCGTGATGCTCAGCTTGGAAACAACTATTGCTCGGCTGCTTGTTGCATGTACAGCATTAAGGAGGCAATAATCGCTAAGGAGCATGTTCCAACAAAGCTGGACTGCACAATTTTCTATATGGATATAAGGGCTTACGGAAAGGAATTTGACGCCTACTATAAGCGTGCTCAAGAGGAGTATGGAATACGCTTTGTTCGCTCAAGGGTTGCAAGCATAACCGAAGACCCAGCAACCGGTAACTTGCTTGTCCATTATGTGGGCGAGGATGAAACTCCAAGGATTGAAGAGTTTGACATGGTTGTATTGTCCACGGGCATGCAGCCGCCAAAAGATGTGGAGAAATTGGCTAATACGCTTGGGATAAAGCTTAACAAGTACCGTTTCTGCGAAACCAACACTTTTACACCCTTGGAAACCTCAAAGCCCGGCGTATATGTTTGCGGAGCCTTTAGTTCGCCGAAGGATATTCCGGAAAGTGTTGCTCAGGCAAGTGGTGCTGCGGCAAAGGCTATGGCAATAATAGCTCCAGAACGAGGTAAGCTTATTACTGTTAAGGAGTATCCGCCTGAAAAGGACGTTAGCCAAGAGGAGCCCCGCATAGGAGTTTTCATATGCCACTGTGGCATAAACATCGGCGGTATTGTGCAGGTTCCGGAGGTTGTTGAATATGCAAAGAAGCTTCCGAACGTTGTTTATGCTGAAGACAACCTTTACACATGCTCCGATGACACTCAAAAACGGATTAAGGAGAAGATTAAGGACCACAACCTAAACCGTGTTGTCGTAGCTTCATGCACGCCCAGAACCCACGAATCGCTTTTCCGTGAAACCCTCCGCGAGGTTGGCTTGAACCCGTACCTTTTTGAGATGGCAAACATTCGAGACCAGTGCAGTTGGGTGCATATGCGTGAGCCAGAAGAGGCTACGGAAAAGGCGAAGGACCTTGTCCGTTCGGTTGTCGCTAAGGCAAGACTCTTAAAGCCATTGAAAAATCCGACGGTCAAAGTCATTCCAGTAGCTCTTGTTATTGGCGGCGGAGTTTCTGGAATTACCGCAGCGCTAGAGCTAGCTAATCAAGGCTTTGAGGTTCACTTAGTAGAACGTGAGAAAGAGCTTGGCGGACACTTGAGGAAAATCTATTACTTGCTTGAGGGTGAAGACCCGCAAAAGCACTTACAGAGGCTTGTTAAGGCTGTTATGACGAACAAGCTTATCCATGTTTATCTTGGCGCAGAGGTTGTCGAAGTAAGCGGTTTTATCGGCAACTTCAAATCGAAGATAAGGCTGAGTAACGGCAAAGAAAAAGATGTGGAACATGGCGTAGTTATTGTTGCAACCGGCGCAGTAGAGTATAAGCCAAAAGAATATTTGTATGGTGCAGACCCCCGCGTTATGACCCAACACGAATTGGAAGAGAAAATAGCCAAAGGCGAATTCAAAGCCAAAAAAGTCGTTATGATTCAATGTGTTGGCGCGAGAAATGAGGAGCGCCCCAACTGCGCGCGGATATGCTGTGGGCAAGCCATCAAAAACGCCTTAAAAATTAAGGAGCAGAATCCGGATGCTGATGTTTATGTCTTATACAAGGATGTTAGGAGTTACGGCTTTAAGGAGGAGTACTACCGCGAAGCTGCAGCAAAAGGCGTTATTTTCATAAACTATTCTGATGATAAAAAGCCAAAAGTAACAAGTGATGGCGGAAAGTTGAAAGTAGCCTTCCACGAGCCGGTGCTAAAGCAGGAAGTCCAGTTGGAGCCAGACTACGTCATTTTAAGCGCTGCAACCATTCCCAACCCCGACAACAAGCGAATAGCCGAAATGTTGAAAGTGCCGCTGACAAAGGATGGCTTCTTCCTTGAGGCGCATATGAAGCTTCGCCCAGTGGACTTCCAAACCGACGGCGTTTTCCTATGCGGCATGGCTCATTCGCCAAAATTCATTGATGAGAGTATTTCCCAAGCGTGTGCAGCTGCGGCGAGGGCAGCAACAATATTGTCGAAGAAAGCCCTTGAAATGGAAGGAATTGTGGCGAGTGTAGATGAAGATTTATGTAGTGGATGCAGAATCTGTGAATTTCTATGCCCCTACGGCGCGATTGAAATGAAAGAGAAAGACGGCAAAATAGTGGCTCACGTGATTGAAGCCCTATGCAAGGGTTGCGGAGTCTGCGGAACGGCATGCCCAACAAAGGCCATAACCCTTGGCCACTTCACAACTGAGGAAATTCTCGCCCAAGTTAGGGCAGTATTGCAGGAAATGGAGGTGGCAGCCAAATGAGCGAATCACAAAAAGATTTTGAGCCGAAAATTGTTGGTTTTCTATGCAACTGGTGTGCCTATGCGGGCGCGGACCTGGCTGGTGTAAGCCGCATCCAATACCCTCCAAACATCCGTGTTATCCGTGTCATGTGCAGCGGAAGAATAGACCCTGCCTTCATCCTTGAAGCCCTAAAAAATGGCGCCGACGGCGTTTTGGTGGCTGGCTGCCACCTGCCATCCGACTGCCACTATCTTAGTGGTAATTTTAAGGCTTTGAGAAGGGTAACGCTATTAAAGAAGGTACTCAAAGATTTTGGGATAGAACCTGAACGTTTGCGGCTGGAATGGGTCTCCGCCAGCGAAGGAGACAAATTCGCAGCTGTAGTCCGAGACATGGTTGAACAGATTAAGAAGCTTGGTCCAAACCCGTTAAAGGTGATGGAGGAAAAGAAATGAGCGAGATGAAAAGTGAAGCCCGCGAATATGTTCCGCCAGTGATTAAGGCTGAGGAGCTTGACCCAAAGTTCAAGTATAAAATGAGCAAGATACATGGCGCAGAAAAGGTGATGGTTTGCTTCCAGTGTGGAACATGCACAGCCGACTGCCCCATCGCCAGATTCAGCGAGTTTTACAGACCGCGCCGAATAGCCCGCATGGTTCAGCTAGGCTTAAAGGATAGGCTTCTGCTGGACAAGGCCCTGTGGCTGTGCTCATCATGCTTCACATGTGTAGACCATTGCCCGCAAGGCGTGGAAATTGCTGGCATAGTTCGAGTTTTGCGAAACATGGCAGCTGCGGACAAAACCCTTCTCCCACTAGTTTATAAGGAGTTAGCCACAAACTTGATGAAGAGCGGCTTTGTCTACGAGATTCCAGAGTCAAGGCTTCAAAAACGGGTTGAGCAGGGGCTTCCGCCGCTGCCAAAGCCAAACGTGAAAGATGTTATGAAAATTTTTGAGGTTACCGGCTCTGCTGGTTTGCTTGAGAAAGTTCAAACTTTTGCGAAGGTGGAAAGCAAATGAGCAATCCAAAATATTTGTTGTTTCCGGGATGCGTGATTCCCTATAGGCTTTCAAGCTACGAAATATCCGCCAGAAAAGTTCTCGCCAAACTCGATGTGGAAATTGTTGAAATGCCAGAATACAACTGCTGCGGCTACCCAATGGACGTTATAAACCACGACTTAATGCTGACGTTAGCGACGAGAAACCTATGCATAGCAGAAAAAGCGGGCTTACCAATAATGACCCTCTGTAATGGGTGCTTCTGTAGCTTAAACGAAACCAACAAAATCCTAAAAGAGGACAAAAAGCTCCGAGACAAGATTAATGGCTATTTGAAAGAGGTTGGCATGGAGTTTAAAGGCACAATAGAAGTCAAACACTTAATCTACGTGCTTTCAGAGGATGTGGGTTATGAGCGGATAAAAAACGCTGTCGCAAAGCCTTTAACTGGTATTCGCGTAGCCCAGCACAGCGGATGCCACGTTTTAAGACCACGCAAATATGTGGGACGGGACGACCCGGAAAACCCAATAACTCTCAAAGAGCTAATTAGGCTGACAGGAGCCGAATGCCTAGATTATATGGACGAGACAGAGTGCTGCGGCAACCCAATAATAGGTGTTAATGAGGATGTGCCCTTCCAGATGGCTAAGGAAAAACTTGACCACGTGCGGGCTGTTGGCGCCCAAGCACTTATAACTGTCTGCCCATTCTGCCACATAATGTTCGACCTAAACCAACCCCGAATAGAAAGAGCCTTCAACGAAAAATTCAACATGCCAGTCCTCCACTATCCACAGCTTCTAGGATTAGCCATGGGCTTCTCGCCTGAAGAGTTGGCCCTAAACGAGCTCAGGGTAAAACCTACAGAATTATTAAACCAAATTAGGTGAATCGTATGGCAAAGCAAAAACTTAAGTTCGCCTTTTATTGGGCGGCTAGCTGCGGCGGATGTGAAATCGCTGTCTTAGACATTAACGAGAAAATTTTAGATGTAATACAAATTGCGGACATTGTATTTTGGCCTGTAGCCATGGACATAAAATATAAAGATGTTGAAGCCATGCCTGATAAATGCATTGATGTGTGCTTCTTTAATGGTGGAATCCGGAACAGCGAGCAAGAGTATATGGCGAAGCTTTTAAGGCAGAAGTCGAAAGTGCTTGTGGCTTATGGTGCTTGTGCGCATCTCGGCGGCGTTCCCGGGCTGGCTAATCTCCACAACAAGGAGGAAATCTTTGAACAAGTTTACGCCAAAACATTTTCAACAAATAATCCCAACAAGGTTTTCCCACAGCCGAAGGTGCGGGTTAAGGAGGGCGAATTGGAGATTCCAGAGTTTTATGACACGGTGCGCACCCTAGACCAAACAGTGGATGTTGACTATTATTTGCCGGGCTGCCCGCCAGCGGTGGAGCGCACATTATTCGCCTTGGAAGCCATAGCTAAAGGTGAGCTTCCACCGAAGGGCTCTGTTTTGGCGCCCCTAAAGTCTGTCTGCGACGAGTGCCCCAAAAAGAAGGAGAACAAGAAAATATCGCGGATATACCGCGTTTACGAGAAAGCTCCAGATCCGGAGAAGTGCCTACTTGAGCAGGGAATCCTCTGCATGGGACCAGCCACAAGGGGTGGCTGCGGAGCCAGATGCTTGAAGGCTGACATGCCATGCACTGGCTGTGGCGGTCCATGTCCTAATGCCCCAGAACAGGGCGCCGCCATGATTAGTGCTTTGGCTTCCATACTTGGCTTAGAAGAGGAGAAGGAGAAATACACTGAGGAGGAGGTTGAAAGGCTGATAGACCAGATTAAGGACCCTGTTGGAACCTTTTACATGTATGGTTTACCAGCTTCGATATTGCGGAGGAGGGTGGTTCGTGGATGAAGGAGATAATAATTGACCCTATTACAAGGCTTGAGGGCCACGGTAAAATAGCCATATTCCTAAACGATGCTGGCGAGGTGGAGAACGCCTACCTTCAAATTCCAGAGCTTCGCGGTTTTGAAAGGTTCTGTGTTGGTCGGAAAGCCGAGGACATGCCGCTTTTAACAAGCAGAATCTGCGGTGTCTGTCCAGTGGCGCACCACATGGCTGGAACAAAAGCTTTGGACGCTGCCTTTAACGTGGAGCCACCGTCGGCAGCCAAAAAGCTTCGTGAACTCATGTACTGTGGCTATTACATTTACGACCACACATTGCACTTTTACTATTTGGGCGGACCAGACTTTGTTGTTGGACCAGATGCACCACCAGAAAAGCGTAATATTCTGGGGGTTATTGAGAAGGCTGGCTTGGACGTTGCCAAGGAGGTTATTAAGCATAGGGCTTATGGACAGCGAATAACCGAAATTATTGGTGGGAAGGCTACCCATCCGGTCTGCGGTTTGCCAGGGGGCATTTCCAAGCCTTTAAGCGAGGAGAATAGGCAGGAAATTGAGAAGATGGCAACCTCAGCCGTTGAGTTTGCAAAGTTCTCCTTGAAGCTTTTCCATGACATCGTTTTGGGCAACACCAAATATGTTGAGTTAATTAAGAGTGACGCCTACACCTTGCGCACATATTACATGGGTTTGGTGGATCAACACAACAAGGTGAACTTTTACGATGGGAAAATAAGAGTTGTAGATCCAAACGGCAAAGAATTCTCAAAGTTTGAGGCTAAGGACTATTTGGAGCACATCGCCGAGCATGTGGAGCCGTGGACTTATGTGAAACAGCCTTACTTGAGGAAGGTTGGCTGGAAGGGCTTTGTTGACGGCCCTGAAAGTGGCGCTTACCGTGTCGGTCCCCTCGGAAGGCTTAACGCCGCTAATGGTATGGCTACGCCGTTAGCTCAAGAAGAGTATGAATTCATGTATAAGACGTTGGGTGGAAAGCCAGTTCACTCCACTTTGGCTTATCACTGGGCTAGGCTTATTGAACTTTTGTATGCGGCTGAACGGGCTGTTGAGCTTATCAAAGACCCAGAAATAACAAGCACTAACGTGAGGAATAAGCCTGGCAAGCCCGGTGAAGGCGTAGGCGTTGTTGAGGCGGCTAGGGGTACTCTTATTCACCATTATGTTTTAGACGAGAACGCCTTAATCAAGGATGTCAATTTGATTGTGGCCACTGTTAACAATGCGCCTTCGATTAATATGTCGATTCGAAATGCGGCTAAGGGTTTGATTCATGGGGGTAAGGCGGATCAGGGCTTGCTTAACATGGTGGAGATGGCCTTTAGGGCTTATGACCCATGCTTTGGATGCGCCACCCATTTTGCTGTAGGGCAGTTGCCATTAACCGTTGAAATCTACAACAGTGAAGGAAAACTCGTTAGAACTGTTCAGAGGTAAGCCTTCGCTCTTCCCTTTTTATTTTTGGAGAAGAATTTTGTCCTTGGAAGGTTCATTTGAGAAGAAGTTGAGGGATTGGTTCTCCGGGGCGGAAAGAGTTGTTGTTGCTGGTATTGGCAACCCTATTCGTATGGATGATTTTGTCGGCGTGAAGGTTGTCCGCGACTTGCAGGGGAAAGTTTCCGAAAAAGTCTTGCTTGTTGAGTGTGAGACTGTTCCTGAAAGTTTTCTTCAGCAGATAGTTGATTTTAAGCCTTCGCATGTTCTTCTTATTGATGCTGCTGTTATGGGTTTAGAGCCTGGCGATTGTAGGCTTGTTAAGCCTGAACACTTGCGGGTTTTTCCGGCTATTTCAACTCATATGCTTCCGCTTCGGGTTTTCTGTGATTATCTTGCTAAAACGGTGGGTGCCGAAATAGCCCTACTGTTGATAGAGCCCAAAAATACGGATTTTGGGGAAGGCTTATCTCGTGAGGTTAAGGCTACTGCGGAGAGAATTGTGAAATTTTTGTTGTCTATTCTTCCATAAAAGCAGCTGTGTCGACATAAAGTGTCATTTTTGCTGTTGGTGGGTGAGGTCACATTTGTGGCTGTCTCCCAACCACAAATACTCTATCCCTCTAGTTTTTAGTTTTGTTGGTGTTTATGTTTCGCCTAGTTGTTGAATTGATCGTAGAGGTTTTCCAGTATTCGCATTACCTATTAAGTTGTTGATTAGCGCGTTTTCCGATCCGTTGATTATCTCATAGGCTGCCACATAGTTTAGTGCGCGTAGCCTCCCACCCCATGTTCAGTCATAACAAGCCACGAGCTCAAAACCCAAATCAGACAACAATAGACTACAGTAAAGCCGCTAATAAAGCCGCAAATAAAACTAACCTTAAACCTTCAGAAGAAAGTATAAAAAGGATGGATATTGATTTAAGCTGGCGGAGCCACTTTTAGCGCTTCTTCAAAAAGCCTCTTAGTAGCTGTTATGCGGGCTTTCTGAGCCAAAACATCAGCCGTAACAAGGTCTAGGGCTTCCTCTGGACACCACTTAACACACTGGGGGCCGTCAGGCTTGTCCCTACACAAGTCGCAGATAAAAACCACCTTCTTCTCCGGGTGAAGCGAAACCGCCCCATAATCACAAGCCTCAATGCACCACCCGCAGCCGTTACACTTGTCTTCGTCCACCATAATTGTGCCATTCTCCTCAGACTGCGTCAAAGCATCCCTTGGACAAGCAGCAACACACGGCGGATCCTCGCAAAGCCTACAGGTAATAGAAAGGTTCACCAGCGGGTTAAGCCTAACAACCCTAATCCTCGACTTCAAAGGATTAAAAGCCTTCTCCTTAGTCCAAGCGCAAATGTATTCGCAGACTTGGCAGCCAACACACTTGTCAGGGTCAGCTGAAACAAATTTCCTCTCATGAATCTTAACCATTCACAACGCCTCCATCTCGCTAAGCCTTCCGGATTTTAGCCTCCACAATGGGGATTAAGTCGTCCATGCCCAAAGCCTTAAGCTTCTCAGGCGTTGGCACACCATCCCTAGTCCAACCCCTCACCTCATAATAGTCGTCCAACATCAAATCAAGCTCCTCCTGAGTCACATACGCACCCTTAGACGGACCCTCATCTGGAACTGGAACGTGCATAACCTTGTAGGGCAAGTGGTCATCATTTCTGCTCAAGCCTTCCCGCACGTTTATAACCCTTGCAAGGTTGTTTATGCGCTCGCCCTTCAAACGCATCTCTTCAGGAGTCGTCTCCCAACCAGTAATTAAAGTGTAAACCTTAGCTAGGTCTTCAAATTCCTTGTAGTATGTGCCTCTGGAGAACTTGCAAATAATCAGCGAATCAATAATTGTGTAGACATCTTCAATGTCCTTAACGGCTTTAGCCCTGCCCTTCTCATACTTTAGCCTGTTAAACTTGCCCTTAACATCGAAGGCGTAAGCACCATGCCTATTATGGTCTGCTCCGCGGAATGAAACAGCATAGCCTAACGCGGCTGTTTTTAGGCTTCTAAGGTCATAGCCCGTAGCCTCGACACCTTTAATGTGTTGTGCGAGTTTTTCTGCACCTTTGCCAATTTTCTCCCCAGCAATTTTGACACCTTCAGCGAGTATGTCGCCTATACCTTCACGTCTGCCAATCTTCTCAATTAATTTGATTAACGCTTCATGATTGCCAAACCTTGCATCTATCCCTTCAAGGTCTTTCTCTGTTAAAATTCCGTTTTCATAACAGTCCAT
>CALJDG010000067.1 GCA_938023865.1 uncultured archaeon
GTCAAAGTCCAATACGTCAAAAATGTCAAGGGGAAAATTCTGTTGGAAGATTTGGAAAAGGCTGTTGACGATGAAACTGTGGCGGTTGCCGTAAGCCATGTTGAATATGTTAACGGCTTCCGCAACGATTTAAAGGCTTTAAGCGAAATCGCCCACGACCACGGCGCAGTCCTAATAGTTGACGCCATCCAGTCGGCTGGCGTCATACCGATAGATGTGAAACGCGACAACGTGGATTTTTTGGTGGCAGCATGCTACAAGTGGCTTCTTGGACCCCCAGGCGCCGCTTATCTATATGTGAAAGGAGAACTCATCAGAGAGTTTGAGCCGCCTTATGTGGGATGGGCAAGCGTAAACCAAGAGGTTTTTGAAACCATTGATTTCTGGGACATTTGGAGTTTAAGGCTCTCTGAAAATGCAAGCCGCTTTGAGGTTGGCACACCAAGCACTTTAAGCTTTGTAGGCGCAGCGGAAGCCATAAAAATGCTTTTGGAGTTCGGAATACAAAACATTGAAAACCGCGTAATTAAGCTAACAGACCGCCTAATAGAGTCGGCGAAAGCCTTAGGATTTGAACTGCAAACACCAGAAGAAAAACCGTACCGCAGTGGAATAGTAAACATAAAAACAGATAAAGCACAGCAAATCGTCAAAGAACTCCGAGAGAAAAATATTGTTGTTTCTGCAAGAGCCCATGGAATAAGGGTTTCACCCCACTTCTACAACACAGAGAAAGAGATAGACATACTTGTGGACGTTATTAGTAAAAGCCGCTGAGTTTGCTGGAAAAACTAGAGGAGGCTATCAATTTTATGACGGTTTTTCTATCACAAAATTGACATAGGCATGTTTATTCGTATTCGCTGGCGAAGCTTACCTCTGGACACTGGGGCAATTGTCTACCCTCGCCTTTTTCTGGCAGAATCTCCAGCCTCAAAATCTTACATGCGCCAATCAAGTCTTCCCTGTTTTCCTCAAGGATTTTTGCGTAATCGTTGTTTCCAGCGTAAATTTTCATCAGCCTTACGGGCGTGTTGAGGGGTTTGCGCTTTTCAGCTTTGTCCCTTCTGATTTCGGTTATGAGGGCGATTAGCAAGTCGCCTTCCCTTTCGGTTTTCTCGTCAATTTTGCTGGTGTCTGTTTCGGGCCAAGGTGTTAGGTGTATGCTTTTCTCGCCTACGTGTTCGGCGTACATGTTTTGGTAGATTTCCTCTGTTATATGGGGTGTTATGGGCGCCAATAGTTGGATTATGCGGTATAAAACTGTGTAAAGGGTGTGTTGGGCTGCTTTTCTTTTGGCTTCTCCGTAAACTTCTGGTTTGTACAAGCGGTCTTTCACGGCTTCGATGTATTGGTCGCAGAAAACATGCCAAGCGAAATTGCGCGTTTCTTCGACAGCTATGTTGAATTGGCATTTTTCTAGGGCTTCTGTAACCCGCTGCGTCAACCTTTCAGCCTTGCATATAACCCATTTGTCCAAAAGCTGAAGTGTGCATTCTTCGTTTGGCTTATAGTCTTTCAGTTGGTTGCTTACAAAGCGGGCGGCATTCCAAAGCTTTGTTAAAAAACGTCTTCCATACTCCACGTCTGGCCAGCGGAAGGGAATATCAGAGCCTGTGGCTCCGCCTGCGGCTGCCCACTGTCTTGCGGCGTCTGCACAATATTTTTCAAGGACTTCTGGAGTTGCCACATAATTCTTTAAGGATTTGCTCATTTTTCTGCCGTCGGCGCCTAAAACCATGCCGTTTATGAGGCAGCTTTTGTAGGGCTTCTCATCGAACAATGCTAAGTGCCTAACCATCAAATAGTATGCCCATGTGCGAATAATGTCCACGCCTGAAGGATGCAAGTCTGCTGGAAACAGCCTTCGCCAGTCTTCGCGGTCTGGCCAGCCAGCGTGCACTGCACATGTGATAGAAGAGTCCATCCAAGTGTCCAGCACATCTTGTTCTGGCGTGAACTCGCGGCATCCGCATTTTGGACATGCCTCTATTGGTGGTTTTTCCAGTTTTGGGTCTATTGGAACCCAGTTTTCTTCGGCTAGAATGGTTTCGCCGCAGTTTTTGCAGTACCATATGGGTATGGGCGTGGCGAAAACCCTTTGGCGGCTTATAACCCAGTCCCAATCCAGCGAACGCGCCCAGTCTATGAGACGATACTTCATGTAATCTGGATACCAGACAACCTCATTGGCTTCCTTTTCCACACGGTCTGTTAAGATGCGAGTTTTCATAAACCACTGTTTGCGCTCCAAAATCTCTATAGGGGTTTCACATCTGTCGCAGATGCCAATCTCCTGTTTGATGGGTTCAATTTTTTCCAGAAGCCCTTCCGCCTTCAAGTCTTCAACTATGGCTTTTTTGGCTTCTTCAACCGTTAAGCCCTTGTATTTTCCGCCGTTCTCGTTTATCAGCCCGTTTTCCGTTAGAATTGTGATTACGGGTAAATTGTGTCTTTTAACAGTGCGGACGTCTTCTTTGACGCCGTAGGTGCAGATCATAACGACGCCTGTGCCAAAAGAAGGTTCAACAGCATCGTCTGGAATTATTTCCACAACACGGTTTACCACTGGAACTGTTATACGCTTCCCAACGTGTTGGCGGTATCGGCCATCTGTTGGGTTTACGGCTACAGCTACGCATGCGGGTATGAACTCTGGTCGGGTTGTGGCTATGAGCAAATGTCCGCTGTTGTCCGCCAATGGAAAACGTATGTAATGGAGTTTGCCCTCCCGTTCTTCATAATCCACTTCAGCGTCTGCAATGGCGGTTTCACATCTTGGACACCAGTTGACGGGATGCGTTCCTTGATAAATGTAACCCTTCTTGTATAGGATTATGAAGCTTAACTGCGTGCGCCTCCAATAGTCCGGGTCCATAGTGCGATATTCAGTTGCCCAGTCCACACTGCAGCCAAGCCGCATAATGCCCTCCTTCATCATGGCAATGTATTTTTCCACAAGCTGCATACACAAACCGCGAAACTTGTCCGATGGCAAGTCCCGCTTTCTAATGTTATGTTCTTTTTCCACTTGAACTTCTATACCCAGCCCATGGCAGTCCCAACCCTGCGGAAAATACACGTTAAAGCCTTTCATGCGTTTGTAGCGGGCAACAATATCGAAGTAAGTCCAGTTTAAGACGTTTCCCATGTGAAACTCGCCAGACGGATAAGGTGGAGGCGTATCAATGCTGAAGGTTGGCCGCCTGTAGTCGTTCCAGTCGAAACGATATATGCCCATTTCTTCCCAAAGCTTCTGCCACTCGCGTTCTATGGCTAATATGTCAAACTCTTTAGGCAAAGGCTTCATACAGCAACATCCTAATCAAATTCCGACTTTAGGAAAAATAAATATACAAGTAGATAACAATTACTCCGCTCAAGGGTTTGGGGGAGCTGGGCGGTGACCCGGCTGAGAGGACGGCTGAGCGCCGTCGACCCTTAGAACCTGATCCGGGTAATGCCGGCGGAGGGAAAACGGAGTTGAACAGAAGTGCTTTCAAACTTCTCTGAATGGATAATAACAGTCTATTCCGATTTTTGGAGGGTTTTAATTGACAACACAGATTGAGGCAGCTAAAAGGGGGCAGATAACAGAGGAAATGCGGATAATCGCCAAGGATGAAGGCGAATCCCCCAAAGTCCTTTGTCGGCGCATAGCCCAAGGCACTGTTATAATAACCCGCAACATTCAACGGGAAAAAGTTCATCCGATTGGTATCGGCAAAGGTTTACGCACGAAGGTTAACGCCAACGTCGGCACAAGTCCAGACCTATGCGACCCAAAATTGGAGATTAAGAAGGCCAAAGTTGCCGTGAAATACGGCGCCGACACTATTATGGATTTAAGCACTGCTGGCGACTTGGATGAAATAAGAATAGCCATAATTAGGGCAGTGAATGTGCCTATTGGAACGGTGCCAATTTACCAAGCAGCCATAGAAGCCGCGAAAAAGAAAGGCGCAATAATCCACATGACGGAAGACGACATATTCAACACCGTAGAGAGACACGCCAAGGACGGCGTTGACTTCATGACTGTACACTGTGGTGTCACGCAGCAGATTGTAAAAAAACTAGCGAAGCATCCTAGGCTTATGGGGGTTGTAAGCCGTGGTGGAACATTCTTAGCGGCATGGATACTTCACCACAACAAGGAAAACCCATTGTACGCCAACTACGACTATCTTCTAGAAATAGCTAAAAAATACGATTTCGCCTTAAGCCTAGGAGACGGTTTAAGACCGGGCTGCATATTCGACTCCACGGACTGGGCTCAAATCCAAGAACTACTCACGATTGGAGAACTTGTTGAGAGGGCTAGAGCGGCCAACGTGCAAGTTATGGTTGAGGGCCCCGGCCACCTGCCACTAAACGATGTATCTGCAAATGTCCAGCTTGAAAAATCTATTTGTAAGGATGCTCCTTTCTATGTTCTTGGTCCGGTTGTCACCGAGATAGCGCCTGGATACGACCATGTTGTTGGAGCAATAGGTGGAGCATTAGCGGGTCTTGCTGGCGCCGACTTCTTATGCTACTTGACGCCGGCTGAACACCTTGGCTTGCCAAGCTTGGAAGACGTTAAAGAAGGCGTGATAGCCACAAAAATTGCAGCTCACGCCGCGGACATCGCGAAGCTTGGAGCAAAAGCCGCAGCACAAGACTTAGCTATGGCAAATGCTAGGGCAAACCTTAACTGGAAGGAACAGTTTGAAAATGCCATAGATCCGGTAAAAGCAAAAAGGGTTCATGGAAGGATAAGACCCAAAAGCCCGGAAACATGCTCCATGTGCTCAGAATACTGTGCCATAAAAATTTTGAGAGAAGCTTTAAAGGCGGAGGGACAATGCCTATGAAAAGCCGAATTCCAGTGGCAATAACAATCGCTGGAAGCGACTCTGGAGGCGGGGCTGGAATCCAAGCAGATCTGAAAACTTTTGCAGCTTTGGGCATTTATGGAACAACTGCCATCACATCCGTCACAGCACAGAACACTTATTCGGTTAGGGCTGTCCAAGACTTGAAGCCAGAAATCGTCAGCAAGCAGATAAGGGCTGTTGCTGAGGACCTCGGCATTGACGCTGGAAAAACAGGCATGCTCCACACAGAAGAAATCATAAGGGCTGTAGCTTCGGAAGTTTCCAGGTACAACTTTCCACTGGTTGTAGACCCGGTGATGGTGGCGAAGTCTGGTGCGCCTCTGCTTAAACCTAAAGCCATCAAAGCTCTGAAAGAGCACATGCTTCCCTTGGCAACGGTCGTTACTCCTAATAAGTTCGAGGCTGAGAGGCTTTCAGGCATGAAAATAAAAAGCCTAGGGGAGGCTGAGGCCGCCGCCGAGAAAATCTCAAAGATGGGCCCAGAGGCTGTTGTGGTTAAGGGCGGGCACATGGAAGGCGTAGAGGTAACGGACATCCTCTGTTATAAGGGGAGGTTTTGGAGGTTCACATCTTTTAGGCTGGACGTAAAAACCACCCATGGAACTGGATGCAGCTTTTCAGCGGCCATAGCAGCTGGGCTCGCCAAAAAATTGGATGTTCCGGAAGCTGTTGAAAATGCCAAGAATTTTGTGACTTTAAGCATAAGGTTCGGCTTAAAAATTGGGAAGGGCTACGGCCCAGTTAATCCGCTGGCTTATCTTTATCGCGAAGCCTCCAAATATCAAATCTTGCTTAATTTGGAAGAAGCCAAAAACCTTTTGGAAAAGCATCCAGAAGTTGCAGAGTTCGTGCCAGAAGTGGGCGTGAATGTTGCTATGGCTGCCACGTATGCCGAAAGCGTCGATGATGTTGCTGCCATAGACGGGAGGATCGTTAGAACATTGAGCGGTGTTAGGGCTGCTGGAAACCCGAGATTTGGATGTTCCCACCACCTAGCCAAGTATCTAGTTGAAGTGGTCAGGTATGATGAGGATAGGAGGGCGGCGATAAACTTGAGGTTTTCAGAGGAAACCCTCAAAATCTTGGAGAAGCGGGGTTTAATCGTATCTTTCTATGACCGTGCAAAGGAGCCTGAAGAAATCAAGAGAGTTGAGGGTATGACCATACCTTGGGGTGTGAGGGAGGCGATAAAAAACGTTGGAAGAGTGCCGGATGTCATTTATCATAGAGGCGACGTTGGAAAGGAGCCTATGATAGTTGTTTTTGGAAGGGACGCTATATCATTGGTGAATCTGCTCATAGAAATTGCTGGGGAGAAGAAGGGTAATGTGTAGGTTATATTTGGCGTTTAAGCCAGTTTCTAGCCCATTTCCGCAAGCACTCTTCAGAGCAGAAAACATAAAGTTTATTAACGCAACATGTTTTGCGCACGACTGGTTTTCCAGTTATAACTTTTCCGCAGACTTGGCATCGCATATTCGGCTACCTAACAAGGAAATGGTTTTAAGCTGTATAAAGCCCTTCCTAAAGGCTGGAGGAACAGTTGATGACTGAAAAGATTAGGGAAGTTGAGGAGGAAGTTATAACAAGGGCGATAATTCAGAAGGCTATGGAAGACTGGATAAACTTAGCTGAAACAGACGTTGTCGTTGTTGGAGCTGGGCCCTCTGGCTTGACCGCAGCTAGACACTTGGCGAAGGCTGGGCTGAAAACCGTTGTTTTTGAGAGGAAACTCTCTTTCGGCGGGGGAATAGGCGGCGGAGGCATGCAGCTCCACAAAATTGTTGTGCAAACACCAGCGGACAAGATTCTTAGGGATGTGGGCGTCAGGCTTGAACCTTTAGAGAGGGGACTTTTCATAGTGGATACGGCTGATATGATGGCTAAGCTGGCTTGCGGCGCCATCGACGCCGGAGCAAAAATAATTTTGGGCGTAACAGTTGACGACTTAATATATCGTGATTCACCCCCAAGAGTTGTTGGCGTTGTTGTCCAGTGGACATCCGTCATCATGGCGGGCATTCACGTTGACCCCTTGGCCGTTAAGGCTAAGGCTGTTATTGATTGCACCGGTCACGACGCAGAGGTTCTCGCAGTAGCCTCTAGAAAAATTCCTGAGCTGGGAATGACTATTCAAGGTGAAAAGTCCATGTGGTCATCCCGCGCCGAGGAGTTAACAGTCAAAAACACTAGAGAAGTTTGCCCGGGGCTTTTTGCAGCGGGAATGGCTGTCGCCGCCATAGACCAAGCGCCACGTATGGGTCCAATATTTGGCGGCATGCTTCTCAGCGGCGTTAAAGTTGCACAGCTGGTTATAGATAAGTTTAAGGCGAGGACATCTAAATCTTCATGAACTTTTGCGGCATCTGTAAAAGAAAGATTGCAAATTATACCTGCCGAAGATGTGGTAAACGAGTTTGCAGAGGCTGCTATTTTCACCACGGGATTTGCGCTGAGTGCGCTAGACTTTTAGGAAAGTAGCACTCTTTCAGGAGCGTTATAAACGTTCATCCGCCTTCCGCGGACAAAGCCTATCAGCGTTAGGTTTGCCTTCTTGGCAATTTCGATGCCAGAAACTAGTGCCGCGGCTATTGAGGCAACTATTGGTATGCCAACTCTTGCAGCTTTCAAGACTATGTCGGCTGTTAGCCTTCCACTCAGGGTTAGGAAACATTCACTGAAGTTTGCTTTCTCTAGGGCGCATTTTCCTATTGTTTTGTCTACGGCGTTGTGGCGTCCAACATCCTCTGCAAAAACCAAAAGCGTCCCATCAGCCTTGTAGATGGCGGCGGCGTGCACTCCTCCAGTTTTTCTGAAAGTTTCCGCCAATCGATTTAGACTGTTTACGCAGCTTTGGATGGTTTCAGCCTTAACGGGCGTTTTTGAGCTTACTTTCTTAAGGGTTTTTAATACTTGGGGCTGGTAGGGTCCTCCACAAGCTGATGGAATTATGCGAGAGAACAGCCCTGCAAATTTTAGGCGAGTTTCTAAGTTTACGCTTGGTTTTAGATTTATGCGACATGCATCCTCTTTGAATGTTATTTTTTCGATTTCTTCTATCGCCTTCAATACGCCCTCTGTAAGGAGATGGCCAACGGCTAATTCCTTAAGGTCTTTTGGTGTGCACATTATTGTGGCATAATGCCTTTTGTTTATGAATATGTGGATAGGCTTCTCTTCAGCCACATAGTCTTCAGTCTTATTGACTGTCTTGGCTGCAGTGTCAATTTTAACTATCTCCACTTTTGCTAAATTGGATACCTCCTCTATTTTTTCAGCTCCGAAAGCATGAAGTCGACTATTTTGTCTGCAATGTTGACCCGAGTGACGGATTGTAGGCCACGCCATCCAGGTTGGCTGTTAACCTCCACCACCTGCGGACCTTTTGGGCTCTCTAGGATATCCACTCCTGCAATTTTACATTTTATCAGTTGGGCAGACTTTACGGCTAGTTCCTCAAGCTGACCGTCAAGTTTTATTTGTTCGGGACGGGCTCCTTGGCTGTAGTTAGTTTTCCAGCTTTGGGCGACGCGCCGCATGGCGGCAACCACGCGGTCGCCTATAACGAAGGCGCGGATGTCCGAACATCCATGAGGCACAAATTCTTGGATGTAGATGACGCCATGATAGAAGGTTACGGCCCTAAAGGCTGTGTAGGCTATCTCTGGGTCATTTATGCGTGTTGAGCCTATGCCCCTAGAACCGAAAATAGGTTTTAAAACAACGTCTCCTCCAAGCTTATGAAAGGCCTTCAAAGCTTCATCGGCATCCTCTGTAACAGCGGTCCGCGGCACTGGTATGCCAGCATCCTCCAATATCGCCAGCAAATCGTACTTGTCAACACAATGCTCAATAGCCTCTGGCGGGTTAATAACATAAAAGCCCAAACGCTCAAGCCGGTAAAGCATATCCATGCGGAAAACAATTTCTTCGAGTGAACCACGTCCAATTGGACGGATTATCAAAGCGTTTAAATCTTTTAGGACATCGATGCTGCGCACGTTTAAATAGGGCTTAAATCCCACACGCGCAACAAGCCAGGGAAAGCTAAAGCAAGCATAGGAAATTCCTCGTCTAGACAATGCCTCGCGAATCTGAGCTGAACTATAAGCGTTGGGGTTTCGGGTAACTATGCCAATTTTCAATTTTATCCGCTCTAACAACAACTTTCATGAAATCCTTCTTAACTAAGTTCTTAAAGTTTCCCACATTGTAAGCGATATTAGAATTTGTGGATGCTTTTCACCAGTTCTTCCGCGTTTTGTGGCTTTTGAGAAAGCTCCAGTTTCAGATATGCGCCATGTTGGTTATAGTATGGCGGTCCCTTTCTTGAGAAAAGTGTTAAAACTTTTCCATGGTGGTCTATTTTGTATCCTTCTTCGCATGGTTCATGTCCCCTTATCAAAACCTCAACACCAAAATTTTTTAGAACATCATTAGTCACTTTTTGTCCGAAGAGTTTCCCGGCGCCTCGATGAGAAGCGCATGTTTCGTTTGTAGCGTCTGTGGGGTCGCTCCAAAGCAAGTCCTCCAACAAGCTTTCTTTAGGGTGCCTCTCGTGGGCGTAGGCTAAATCCGCCAATGTTTTTGCTTGTGGCGGCACACCGCCGTGTACCATTAGGTATCGTTCCTCAACGATCATAGCGTTATATAGGCACTGGAAAAGTTTGAAGATTTCCCTGTAGGCTGTTTCCCACGCGTTGCCAAATCTCGCTTGGAACTGCCATGGCAAGTCGTGGGGCGAAGCTAAAAGGTCTTCTGGTCCCTCGTGGTTTCCCCTCATTAGGATTATCTGTTTTGGAAAATACAGCTTAAGCCTCAAAATTGTATAGTAAACTTCAGCGGATAAGGGGCCCCTATCCCCATAATCGCCGAGAAAAATCATGGTTGCATTAGCGTTTTGGCTTAGTTTGTTTAGGAAGTTGCTGCTGTTCAAGATTTCTATTAGGCTTCCTAGGTCGCCATGTAAATCCCCAACAACCAGTGCCATGCCAACAGGCGAAAGCCTAACAAGCCTCCCAAAAACTTCAAAGTTCCCGATTTTCCCGTTCTCTTCGCAAATTATTTCTCTTGCTTCTTGGACGACGCGCCGAAAATATTCACATGAGGCTTCAAAGGCTTCCTTGACTATTTGTTTGAGGTTTAACTCTTGCAAAACTCTTGCCTCAAACTTCTATGGCTATTTCAACCCGTTTTACGGAAAAGTTGAGGATGTTCTTTTCCATGCGGCTCTTACACTCAAAAACCTTTGCCGTGACATCTTTCAAGCCTTTTTCAGCCGCCTCCATTTCAGCCTTTAGGCTTTCGGCTTTTTTCTTAAGCCTATCCATGTGCTCATTTAGTTTTGCCATTTCGCTTTTGGCTTCAGTCAACGTTGAAGATGCAGAAAGTTTAGCTTTATGCTGGTTAGCGTCCACACATTTTTCGTATAGGCTTGCAAGCGAATTCCTACTGAGAATTTCTTCTATAGCTTGTCGTGCCTTACGCTCTTTATCGGGCTTAAGTTTGAGCTTGCCGTTCGCCATAAGCCTCATGGTTTTTTGCAGAATTTGCCTCAAAAGCGGATATCCCTCATTTTCCGTTGCCAAAGCCTCAAAGGGATCCGCCAAATAATGGTCAAGCTTTTTCAACTCTTCTGGTGTTAGTCCGCTTCCCTCACCGTGGGACGCCAGAGACTGAAGCTTTATAAGGGGCTTTTGAAGATGCCGAAGGCAATACTCAACATCCCTTCTTAAACCGCCTATTGCCTCTTCCAGCTCTGCTAGGTAGGTTAAGCCACCGCTTTTCTCAAGTTCAACAATCTTACGCTGAACATCAGCCAACTCTTCCTCAACCTTTCTCCGCTCAGCTTCAGCCCTTTTTCTCTCCTCTTTTAAGTTTGCCGCCCGCTCCCTTAACCTATTAACCTCGTCTATGAGTTGGAAAGTTTCCTCCAAGACTTTAGCTTTAACATACTCTTTTGTTAGAAACTCGTTAAGCTCCTTAAGCGAACCCTTCGCGCTTTCAAAAGCTCTTAAGAATTTTCCCCTATCCATTATGAAGAAGGGCGAAATCCTTGGAAACCAGTTTCTCACGTCAACATCCGTAACAGCATAAGCCTTCTTGGCATCGTTAACAAAACCTTCAACATCTTTAAAGGAGGGCTTCTCCGGAACCTTAAGTGGCTGCATCCTATCTAAAAAAAGTTTTGCAAGCTTGTTTAGCGCTTGAGCCCTCTTAAAAGTGCGCATGTTACGCTTTTCAATCTCTTTACGGCTGCTCTCCAAAAGCATGCGGCAAGCATCAACCAAACCTTGGTGAGCATTCCGCATCTCGCTAAGAAGCCTCTCAGCCTTAGCATGTACTGGACCAAGAACAGCACCGGTCTCGCCCTCAAGCCAACCCCCAAGATCATTAAAGGAGATTTTAAGGCTTACTGACAAAGCTTCTCCCAGATAGATATAACGCAAAAGCCATTTTAAATTTTTAAACTAAAAATTGTACTCATTTTTGAGTAACTACTCTTAAATAAAATTTTCACGAATCATCTGTGACCTAAGGAAAGTGAAAGGAGCAGCAGGCAATGATAAAAAATGTTAAGATAAGTGCCAAAACGATCGCAGTTATATCTGTATTTGCCGCGCTCACAATTTCGCTCAATCTTTCTCCAGTAAAAATACCAGCACCCTATGCGCCATACTTAATATATCAAGTGTGGGAAATTCCAATAGTTGCAGGATTTCTTCTCTACGGCTTCTTAGCCGGAATAGCTATCGCGGTACTGAATACATTCGTATTACTAATGGTTTTTCCGGGCATGCTGTTAACTGGTCCACTTTATAATTTGGCTGCAGTGATCAGCATGCTCATAGGAATCTCTATACCGAAAGTCATCCATAAAAACCCTCAAGCAGACAGGCGGAAGTCGGCAGCTGTGCTTACGGCCTTCGGAATAATCTTTAGAGTGGGAATTATGACAGTTGTGAACTGGGCTTTTCTACGTTTTCCACCGCCGGTGGGATTCGGAATGCCGGAACCAGCGATAATCATGTCTCTCCCATTCATTGCGATCTTTAATGCCACCTTAGCCCTTTACACCGTTCCTTTAGGCTACGCAATAGCAGAAACAATAAAGCTCCATACTAAGGTTTGAGGTGAAAGACTACTAGGAAGTCAGGGCTTCTATTAATATTTTCAAGTTAACTTCTCCAGCTGCGAAAGTTTTTCCGGTTTTTACGTTGTTTATGGTTATTTTTGCTGGTGCGAATATGTTTGGGTCTATTTTGTAGAAGTCATAGTTTGCCGCCTTGAAGATCTCTAGGAAGGGTTTCCCGTAATCTTTTGATGCTTTTGATGGAGCCTTCTCCACTATTTTGGCGAGCTCACCTTCATTTTCGTAGTCGACTATATAGTAAGTTATGCCGCCATATAGGATGGCGTCGTTGGTTCTAGCCATGGCCTTTACAAATTTTTGGTGGGTCGGGGGTATGGGGGCGCATCCCCAAGCATAAAAAATAACTTTGGGGTTTAAGCCCAACATTGTAAGTTTGTGAATTCCCGTTTCAACTATTCTACCTGCTACCTGTGTTGCTCCCGCAAGGCTGGATGTAGGGGTTAATATTAATGCTAAGTTTTCGCATTGAACGTGGCAGTCTTCAGCCAGCCTTTTCATCAACTTTTCCGGTGGGGCTTTGTCAGTTTCCAAGACCACTATGGCTTTGTCAAACTCGTCCTTGTATCCTATCTTTTCATAGATTTCTTTTGGTTTTTGAACTAGGGCTCTTGCGGGTCCGGAGCCTATGGCGAAATAATCGCCCTCTTTAATGTTCCATCCAGCGAACTGGGAGCCCAAAGTGGCTATGGCTGGGTGGTCTGTGTAGACAAATATTGTTGGTAGCTCAAATTCGCCATAATGTCTAAAGCCTATTTTGGCTTTTCCACATCCGCCCATACAGATTTCCGTTATAATCTTGCCGGCTTGGAAGCCACCCCTCGCCTTTATTCCAGCATCCACCACTGTGGCGCCGCACTCCGCTCTTTCAACTTTCACGCCGTAGAATTCGGAGTTTCCACAAAGCTTTTCTAGCAGTTTCCATGCCAAACGGTTTACACTTAATCCACCATTCACGGCTCATCCCCCTTTTACAGAAACTTTTCATAGTGACCTAGGTGGGGGTTAGGCTCTTTTGCGACAAAAAGCCTTCCGCGACCGTTTTCGGTTAAGTCTCCAAGGAATAGATAGAAAGGCGCTTCCACAACTTCGCCCTCTTCAATTTTAACCTTCTTCCTTAAACCCTCAATTGTGAATGTGGGAAGGACGGACTCTAAAAAGCCGCCTACAACAATCGTCCCATCCGTCATGCATGCCCCGCCCCTTCCACCGCAGTTTTTCTGTACGTAAATTGTGCCACCATGCATCCTAAAGCCTACAAACTGTCCGGCATTTCCATAAATTTTTATTAGGCCTTTCTTCATGTGAGCTCCGACTTCGTTCCCAACGTTTCCATGCACTATTATTTTTCCGCCTTTCATTCCTTCCGTGCTTCCACGATATGGTGCGCCCAAATAATCGCCAGCATTCCCGTGAATTTCT